>CATEYX010000056.1 GCA_949511925.1 Cryomorphaceae bacterium
AAAAACTCTAAATTAACTAGATTGAAATAATTATTTTTGCCTGAAATAAATTTGAATAGGAACTCCTGAAAAATCAAAATTTTGGCGTAATTGATTTTCAATATAACGTCTGTAAGGATCCTTAATATATTGTGGCAAGTTTGCAAAAAACACAAAAGTTGGCGTTGCTGTTGGCAATTGCATACAATATTTAATTCTGATATACTTTCCTTTAGTTGCCGGCGGTGGATGTTGTTCAATTAAAGGCAACATCACCTCATTTAACACTGAAGTAGCTATTTTCTGTGATCTATTTTTATGTACTTGTATAGCAGCTTCTAATCCTTTTAACAACCTTTGCTTATGTAAAGCGGAAACAAATACAACAGGCACATCAGTAAAAGGAGAGATTTTTGCTTTAATCTGCTCTTCAGCCTTTTTAGCAGTTTCAGTTGATTTATCTTGCAAATCCCATTTATTTACTAAAATAACAATTCCTTTTTTGTTTCTATCCGCAATATGAAAAATTCTTTGATCTTGCGATTCAAAACCTCTAGAAGCATCAATTACATGAATACAAACATCACAATGCTCAATTGCACGCACTGAACGCATTACAGAATAAAACTCTAAATTTTCATGTACATTTTTTTTCTTTCTAAGCCCAGCAGTATCTACCAGAGTAAAATCAAAACCAAATTTATTGAATTTTGTATTTAAAGAATCACGAGTAGTACCTGCAATATCAGTAACTATATTTTGTTCCTTACCAATGAGTGCATTAATAAAAGATGATTTTCCAACATTTGGTCTGCCAATAACTGCAAACTTAGGAGTATCATCTTCATCTGGCTCAACATCATCATCAAAATGTTTTAATAACTCATCAAGCAACTCTCCTGTACCACTTCCACTAATTGAAGAAAAAGGAACATACTCTCCAATTCCTAAATTATAAAACTCAACAGAATCTTCTAATAAACGCTTATTATCTACTTTATTAACTCCAAGAACTATCTTCTTATTCGATTTCCTAAGCAGTTTAACTACCGCCTGATCCAAATCAGTAATTCCTGCTTTTGCATCAACTAAAAACAAAATTACATTAGCTTCATCAATTGCTAATTCTACTTGTTTTCTAATTTCAGATTCAAAGATATCATCACTTCCATGAACATAACCTCCAGTGTCAATTACTGAAAACTCACGACCATTCCAATCAGCTTTACCGTAATGTCTATCACGCGTTACTCCACTTACCTCATCTGTTATGGCCTGTCTACTTTCAGTAAAACGATTAAAAATGGTGGATTTCCCAACATTTGGCCTTCCAACTATAGCTACAATATTACTCATTATTCGTATCCGAATTTTTTTAACTGCTGATTATCATTCCTCCAGTTCTTTTTTACTTTTACTGGAGTCGCTAGAAACACCTTTTTATCTAGCATTCTTTCAATATCCCTTCTTGCTTCTGTACCAATACGCTTTAACCCTAATCCTTGATGACCAATAATAATTCCTTTTTGGCTCTCACGCATTACATAAATTATAGCCCTTATTTTAATAATTTCTTCTTCTTCAAAAAACTCCTCTACTTCAATTTGTACACAATATGGAATTTCCTTTTTGTAATGCTTTAGTATTTTCTCACGGATAATCTCTTCAATAAAGAATCGTTCTGATTTATCAGTAATTGCATCCTTTTCATAATAAGGAGGAGAAACAGGCAACATTTCAACCAACTTTTCCTTGATAACATCAAGGTTAAAATTATTTAAAGCAGAAATAGGTAGTAATTGTGCATTTGGTAACTCTGCACTCCACTTTTCAATCTCTTGAGCTACAAAATCCTGCTCAGCCAAATCAATTTTATTCAACAACATAATAATTGGGACAGAAGTCTTTTTTAACCTTTCAAAAAGCTTTTCATCTTTCAGCCCTTTCTCACCAATTTCAATCATATAGATGAGTATATCGGCATCTTGAAAAGCAGAATGGACAAAATTCATCATGTTTTCCTGTAATTTATAGGCCGGTTTTATCACTCCAGGTGTGTCCGAAAACACAATCTGATATTCTTTTTCGTTTAAAATTCCTAAAATTCTATGACGAGTAGTTTGTGCTTTGTTGGTTATAATAGAGAGTTTATGCCCTATTAAAGCGTTCATTAACGTAGACTTGCCTACATTAGGGTTACCTATAATATTTACATATCCTGCTTTATGTTCCATTTTGCAAAGAAACGAAAAAAGAGCCAAGCAAATGCTTAGCTCTTAATTATAATTTTAGTTTATTTTACTTAGATAAATTGAAGCCTACCATAACTGAAATTCTAGCTCCAGTTGGATGTGTTACTGAATATGCCGGAGAAGTTTCTATCTCTCCTCCTCCTATATAATTTCCATTTCCATCATATTCTTCAACCCATTCATATTCAGCATCATGATTATAAGTTTTATTCATACTCGGCACATAAGCAATATTTACAGGCACATTTAACTTTCCAAATTTGAAGTTATAGCCTGCACCAAATACCATAGCAATACCTCCTAATGATAAATTTGGTCCTACTGCAAATTCAATACCTTTTGCAGTACGCAAACCTACCATTGAAGATGCAGAAGGCAAAAACATGCCTTTTTCCATTCCTCCAACTAAGGCAATCCATTCTACGATACCAGTAATATCACCACCATCCGCAAAACGGCTTTCCCATTGCCATCCATATTGTGAAATTGCTGCGCCATATTTTCCAGTTGAACCTGTCCATTCCTTTCTAACATCATCAGAGAAAAACGGCACATCTCCCCTAACAAGACTTGCTAAGGAGCCTGAAGTAATCATAGTAATACCAACTCTTGGTCCTGCTAATTTTTCAATTTGAGCATCAGCACTTAGCAAAATAATACTCAGTAAAATTGTTGTAAAAATTCTTTTCATTTTTTTTATTTTTAAATTAATATAAAAACATAAATTCAGTTCCAATAAAGATAAGTAAAGCTATTAATATTATCAATACCCAGCCAGCTAACCAACCCCAAGCTAATGATCCTCTAAAATTTTTCTTTTTAACAAACAACAAAATCAAAGAGTAAGGCAATAACAAACAAGTAAGGATTCCAATTATAAAGCCTAGAGTATCTAGCTTAAATTTATCAGGTTCAGTATCAGTAAGTATAGTTTGTGTTTCAACAGGAAAAGCTGCAAAAGCAATAACACTACACAAACTAAATAAAGATAATAATCCGATTTTTTTCATAGTACAAATATATTTATTTAGCTAAATTAAAACCAACCATAAGTGAAATTCTAGCTCCTGAATTATAAGTATAGCCTCCAAATTTATTGCTATCAATATCTTTACCTGGCATATAGACTAAGTTAACAGGCATATTTAAAGAACCTGATTTAAAATTATGCCCTACTGCAAAAAGCATACCCACACCAGATAGAGAAAGATTTGGTCCTACACCAAACTCTAATCCGGTAGAAGTTCTTGCTCCAATGACAGAAGAAATTGAAGGCAAAAACAATCCTTGCTCCATTCCACCAACTAGAGCTATCCACTCAACTATACCTACAACATCACCTCCACCGTCAGCAAAACGACTTTCCCATTGCCAACCATATTGAGTTGTAAACGCAGAGCCCGTCTCTCCTAACTTTACATTTTCTTCATCAATATAGTCAAAACCCTTATGGATAAAATCAGCTGTTGAGCCTTGTGTAACAATTGTCATCCCAATTCTTGGTCCTGCTAACTTTTGAATTTGCGCACTAGCCGTCAGTAATCCTAACCCTAATGCAATTGTAAATACTAATTTTTTCATAATTTTTTGTTTTTTAAATTAATTCTGAGACAAAATTAAAGTATCCAATATTAAATACTATGCCAAGCATAGCATCTAACTATTTACTAGATATAAAAAATTATTTAATAGCTTCTAATTGTTCAGCAGCTTGCGCCCACTCCACTTCCAATTCTTGTAGTTTCTGTTGATTATTCTCGTATTCTGCAAAAAATCCATCTTTTTTCGACAATTCAGTGAATTTTTCAGGAATCGCTAAGTCAGCATCTATTTCTTTTTGAGATTTATCCAAAATTTCAATCTGCTTTTCCAGCTTACTAATCCGATTTTGTAACTTCTTTAGCTTTTTCTGCTGATTTTTCTGATCAGCATAAGATAACTGATCATCCTTCTTATTCTGTTTAGTTTTCTTTTGTTCCTTTTGTGAGCTTTCTAACTCTTTAAAATTTTCTAAATCCTTTTCTTCCAAAAAAGTATCAATATCCCCAACATACTCCTTAATATTCTGATTTTTAAACTCGTATACCTTTTCCGAAAGCCCTTGTAGAAATTCTCTATCATGTGAAACAACAATTAAACTTCCATCATAATTATTCAAGGCCTTTTTCAATAATTCCTTAGAAGTAATATCCAAGTGATTAGTTGGTTCATCCATCACTAATAAGTTATATGGCTCAAGTAATAATTTACACAAAGCAACCCTAGCACGCTCCCCTCCTGAAAGTACTTTAACTTTCTTTTTCACTTCATCATTACTAAACAAGAACGAACCTAAAATAGAACGCACTCTACCAGCTGTATCCTCAGTAGCAGCTTGCTCAATAGTTTCTAAAACAGTTAAATTCTCATCTAAAAATTCAGCTTGATTCTGAGCATAATACCCCATCTTTACTTGATGTCCCAATTGTATCTCTCCAGTAAAATCAAGTTCCTTTACTATCATTTTTGCCAAAGTAGATTTCCCTTCACCATTCTTACCTACAAAAGCAAGCTTATCTCCTCTTACTACTTCGAGGTTTATCTTATCTAACACATTTAAATCACCATAACTCTTAGAAGCATTCTTTACTTCCAAACTCATTTTTCCTGAATGAGGAGCGGGAGGAAAGCGGAATTGCATACGCGCAACATCCTCCTGTTCTACCTGAATAATTTCTAATTTATCTAATTTTTTTATTAAAGATTGAGCAAAAGAAGCTTTATTCTTTTTTGCTCTAAATTTATTAATCAAAATCTTTGTTTCGTCAATATATTTGTCCTGGTTCTTCTTTGCTTGAATCTGCTTTTCCACTCTATCCTCACGCAAAGTTAAGTACTTAGTATAAGAGGCTTTATAATCATTAATTTTTGAAAAAGCTACCTCAATAGTTCTATTAGTTGAAGCATCTAAAAACAACCTATCATGCGAAACCAATACTACCGCTCCAGTATAGTTTTTCAGCCATCTTTCCAACCACATAATAGATTCAATATCCAAATGATTGGTTGGCTCATCTAACAACAACAACTCAGGTTTCATTAAAAGAATTTTAGCCAATTCAATTCGCATACGCCATCCTCCACTAAACTCTGTAGTCTGACGTTCAAAATCATATTGTGAGAACCCTAATCCTGATAAAACTTGACTAATTTCAGCTGCAGTATCATGCCCACCTGCCATTCTGAATCGTTCCTCCAAAACATTAAACTCATTAATTATATCCAAATAAGCATCACTTTCATAATCTGTGCGCTCAGTCAATTGCTTATTCGCTTCATTCATTCGGATTTCGACATCATTAAGAAATTCAAATGAAGTTTGTGCCTCTTCCAATACAGTTCTACCATCTTCAAACTCCAAATCCTGTCTTAAAAACCCAACAACAATTCCATTTGGCACAGAAACATTGCCATTATTGGGTGTTAAATCCTTTGCCAAAACCTTTAGCAAGGTCGATTTTCCTGCTCCATTCTTACCTGTAAGCCCAATTTTATCTCCTTTATTTACCATAAAAGAGATGTTCTTAAAAATGTCCTGACCCCCGAAATAGAGGGATAAATTATTTACTGATACCATGGCGGCAAAAGTAAACTTTTTAAGTACCTAAAATAAATTTACAAGAATGATTGCCAAATTAATTTATAGCAGTATATTTGCAAAACTAAATCGCGGGGTGGAGCAGTTGGTAGCTCGTTGGGCTCATAACCCAAAGGTCGCAGGTTCGAGTCCTGTCCCCGCTACTAGAGAAAAGAGAGCTTAATTGCTCTCTTTTTTTATGCCAAAAAACCACTTGACCCAACATTAGGCCAACAAATCGATTTTTTCCTCACCTGAAAAATTTAAGTATTTAGTTGATATCAATCATTTTGCTTAATATTGCCTGATAAGATAAAAATATCACCAAGAAAAAATATTCTAGATATGATAGCTTTTTGAAACTAGCAAATCCTATACAAAAAGAAACCTACTCAATTAGTGGTTTTATCTATTTATCAAAAAATTAACTATCTCTTTAATCTATTATCAAATTTAGAAGAATCATTTTTAAGATCTCTTATAATCATCTGATAACCGTACAATATCATCTTCCCAAAAATATGTTCCCGTTTGAACTTCTATAAATAAAACATCTTTTTCAGTTTCATTCCAAGCTCTATGTTGAGAACCTAACGGTATGAAAATTGATTCTCCAGGCGCTTTAAATACTTTTTGACCATCTAACATTATCGTTAAATTACCAGACACAACAACCCACTGTTCTTGTCTTTTAGGATGATACTGGTATGATAATGTTTGTTTTGGCTTTAAGTTATTTTCTTAACCTTTACTTCATTAGAATCTAACAACACTTCATATTTACCCCAAGGACGTTCTTCTATACAATTCATTATTCTTAAATTTAATTATCCATATAACTTTAAGGATTTGTTTAGAATTTTTTATAATTAATATGTAAAAAAATCTTTTACAAAATCAAATTTTAATTTTCGCTATTTTTATAAGTGTATAGATGCGCCGGCTTGTGTGCAACACCTTGCTGCTTTTCATCAGTTTTAATTATTAAAACATCTTTAGATACATTTTTTCTAAAATTTCTTTTATCTAATTTCTGATCTAATAGTATTTCATACAAATTTTGTAATTGAGATAAAGTAAATTTTGATGGCAATAAATTAGTCACCAATTCATGATCTAATTGATTTCTTAAATATTCTATTCCATTATTTAAAATTAAATTATGATCAAATGCTAATTCAGAAGACACTTTATCTAACTCAACCCATTCTGCATCAATAGCAAATGAAGAAGCATGAGGTATATAATCTTCCATTTTTACTAAAGCAATATAACCTACAGTTACAACCCTTTCTTTTGGTTCTTTACGATACATTTTAAGCCAAGATTGATCTTTCTTATCTTTAGTTCTTTCAGGACTTCCAAAAACTGAAAATTGATCTAAAAATAAATCATCTATTGAAGTTAAACTATTTAAAATCCTTTGTGCTCCAGTTAGCAGATCTTCATTCAAACCTACCAAATCACCAGGTAATGCAAATTGATAATCATTTTTTTCATTAATAAATTTTTTAATTAACAAAACTTTAAGCTTTTGATCTTCATCAAATCCTAATACAACACAGTCAATAGATAAATTTATCGGTGACATATATTTAGCTTTTAAAATTATTTAACATAAAATGGAAAATTTGCAGTAGCAACGTTTTTATTTGAGTCACGAACATAAATAAAAAATCTATAAGGACCTGACTTTAAAGGTGCTTTTATAATTAATTTATCATTTAAATTTTCAACAACAGTAAAAGAAATTGGTTCTGGTGTTTTTTCAAAATCTCCACCAGCTTTCTTATCTCTACTCTCTGGCATTAGCTGAAATTCATAAGTTAGGCTATCATTTTCAGAATCAGTAACGCTATAAGTAAAGGTAGAATTTTTTCCTCTTTTTAATTTCACACTTTCTTTCTTATCAAAATTATTTAACAAAAAAGAATTAAGAATTGGAGCAGTGTTTCGGCTCTCTCCCTCCCAATATGCATTTAAAACATCAATACTTTGTGTTGCATTTTTTTGTTTTGTAAAAAGACCATACCAAGTTGGGGTTTGTTCTTGTTTATAGCCCCATAAAAAAGCATAACTACCTAAACATAATTCTTTATCCTCTCTAATATATTTATAAGCTATATCTCTAAAATTTGCTTTTTCTTTACTTGTAGCCTCAATAGCAACTCCCCATGAAGTCATAGGTGACTCCCAATGCCCATAAGGCCCCCATTCAGTTACCATATATGGTTTTTTCCAGCCATACATTCTTACTTCATTAGAGAGGTTTTTTATTCCTCCGTAAGTATTAATACCTAAAATATCAATGCTTGGACAATATTTTTTAATCATAAAAACTTCAGCAGGATCAATACCAGCAGTAACAGTCATAGTTGGATGGTTCGGATCTAACTCTTTTATCATCTTTGCAATATCTTCAACTGCATTCCAGACTCGGAAATTTTTATAAAACAAATCCACTTCATTTCCTATAGCCCACATTAATAATGCCGGATGATCTTTATACTTTATAACGTCTTGTTCAAAAGCTTTTAATTGTGCTAGAATAGCGTATTCATCATTATAATTAAATCCATGTCTTTCATGCCCTACCCAGAAACCAAGACAAACACTTATTCCATTAGCATAAGCATTATCAAGCACTTTCTTAGCATCACCGGTACTCCATGTTCTTATTGAGTTTCCACCTATAGATTTAAGTACATCAAGATATTCTGTACCT
This sequence comes from Cryomorphaceae bacterium, assembly GCA_949511925.1. Classification (GTDB taxonomy): domain Bacteria; phylum Bacteroidota; class Bacteroidia; order Flavobacteriales; family BACL11; genus UWMA-0277. The sequence continues at coordinate 8,573 of CATEYX010000056.1, forward strand.
CCTGCTCCTTTAACATAATAAGGCTTACCATTTCTTAATAATTGAAACCCATTATTAGTTTTAATAATTTCCGTTTTCTGACTAATTACTTGTTGTGAAAAGCAGAAACTACTAATAAATAAAGCAATAAAAAGTATTTTGAATCTCATTATCTAATTATTTGAACTTTTTTAGTGTACAAATTATTTTTTGAGTGAACCTTAATAAAATAAATACCTGATTTGAATTCTGACACATCTAAGTTAATGTTTTCAGAGTTTTTATTTAGTACAGTTGATAATAATATTTTACCATGACTATTATAAAGGTCTAATGTATTTACTTCATTGTTATTCAGCTTAACTTGAATACTTAAGTTGTTTTTTGCAGGCTGTGGAAAGACATTTATTAAGTTTGATTCATTTATTTCATTAATAAGTAAAGGTGTTGAAGATAAATTAAAGTCATCTAAAAAATACAAATCCCAATTAACCACTCCTTGATCTATAAAAATTACAAATCTTGTAATAGACTGAGAAGCAACACTACTTAAGTCAACTGAAAATTGTTGCCATTGGTTATTAGATGATAATGCAGAATTATAAGCATAAATTTCATTATTATTATCATCCTGGAAAGATACATATATTGGTCTTGGAGGTCCATAAACTTTAAAATTAAAATACTTATTAACGCTAAGATCTAAGGCCCCTTCAGAAAAATAAGACACCAATACGTCTTCTCCATTCGCATCAGGATTTCTCGTATACTCACCAGAATATTTACTATTATTAATAGTTGAATTATCAGGGTTATAACCTTGATTAAGCCAACCACTTACATAATCAAAAGAAGCGCAAGGGGTTCCCGAAGGACATACTCCTAAATTCCAATTACAATCCCAGTCTGCTAGATCAACTGCAGGATTAAGCATTTGCCCATCACATTGATTAGAAAATTCCGGACCATATAAATTATCAAAATAATAAGTGTCATTTGTATTCGTATTGCCGTTAAATAATAATATCACTGATGTTAATCCATCATCAGACATATTTACGTCTGGTCTTGAATCAAATGATAATTCTATAGTTTCCCACTCATTGCTAAGTGTTGTTACTCCTAAATAAATACTGTGCCTACCATCTGGATAATTAGTTGCACCTGCTATACTAGAATCTTCTAATGTTATTTGTATAGGAATACCCGGTAACGGGCTAAAAACATCAACACTCATAGTTTTACTTCCACTAACATAATCACTTACATCATTAATTGATCCATTAGCAATTATTACCAATACGTCCCATAATTCCCCAGGATTCCTAACATATTGTGCGCAGAGATTAGAATTATTTACTGTACTTGATAAATCTGGGTTAGGAAAACGTGTTGTCATTCCCCCATGAACAAAATCATAATATCCAACACGCGTTTGCTCAAAGTCATCCCAAAGTACTTGGGAATTACTGAAAAGTGGTAAGGTTAAGATTAGAAATAGTAATGCTTTAGTTTTCATAATTTAAATTGTGTTAATTAGTGAATTTAATGTTATCAATTTTGAGTCTATCTTTATCAGAAAAATCAAAGGATATATTTTTTATTCTTTTTAGATTAATTTCTGATTTCTTAATAGGAAAGTTCTTTAATGGAATTTTTATTTTTTGCCAATTATTAGTTTTCTCCTCCTTTATGTATTTTAATAAATTAAGAGCCATTTTCTTTCCATTATAATCTTCTATGAAAATTTTAGGGCTAGAAAATTTGTCAATTTTTATATCAAGCTCAAGATAAACACCATAAATACTTTTACTTAGATCAGAGTACAACCAGTTATTCCAGCTAATTCCTAGTTTCTTCCAACTACATTTATCATTATCAATATTTACATCAATATAGTTGCCTTGTGCATAATCTGAATCAGAACTAAGTTTAATATTTTGACAATAATTATTATTTACCCCAAAAGCAGAATTTAATTTTTCTGAAAAGATATCAATTGGTAGAGCAGTATCTTTTACTGAAAGAGATGATGATGATATTTTTTTGTAATTATGTTTATGCTCAACAATCATAATATCATCAATATAAATATCCACTTTATCGTAACACTGTAAAAGTAACTGCTTAATATTTGTCAAATCAATGTTATTAACTTGATAAGAGAAAGTAGAAAGTGGTATAATTACCTTAGACCATTTATTAGTAATCTCACCCGCCTCAATTCCTAAGTAACCTGCAGTAGCATAGCATTGATTAGCAGAATAATCTTCTAAAATAAATACTATAGGGATATTATAAATTACATCTCCATTCACCCTTGCCATAAACTCAATAGCAGCATTATTTACTATACCGGATAAATCTTTACCCTGCCAACCATCCCAACCAATTCCCATACCAATCCATTCACAAGTTTGTGGCTTATCGGTTTTTATATGAAGAGAATTCTTTTCTTCATTTTTTTTAACTTTAACTTCTACTAAAGGTAAATCATAAACTAAATCAATCTTTACAGTATCAATAATTTTTTCTAAATCTTTAGGAATACCAGAATAATCTATACTTGCATCAAGTGATGAAAAACTAAAGGGATTACAATTTTCATCTTCATTTCCCCAAACTTCATCTGTTCCTCCCTCACTAAATATCTCAATTGAAGTAAAGCCATTTATTCCTTCTGATTGTTCAACCTCAAGGTTATATAAAGTTACTTCTTTCATATTTGAACATGAAAAAAGAAACAATAATATTGTTAAATACTTATACATTAACTAGTTTAAAATGGGAGCTCCATTACTCCATATTAAAAAATCTACATCTGCTCTTGCAGGTCCCGAATCAGGATTTGCTAAAAGAAGTGTTCTTACTTTAAATATCTTATCTGGCTGCTTTATCCCGTTACCTGAATTTGTTCCAGGAGGAATTAAATCGTTATAACAAATTGAAACCATCCTCCAACCTGTCCAATTCACATCAAATTCTAAATCAAATCTATCCTCACTGTTAGCGTCATGATAATCATCTCCATTTTCATCCTCATAAAATTCTAATTTGAATAATGAGTTTGGAAGATTTGTTACAGATGAAATAGTACTATCACCTTTAATCATAATATTAAAATATAATTTACTAGGATCATTAATCATATTATTTTTATCATCATACCAGAAATTTGAAAAATAATCAACATATCCTATTAGCCAATCCCAATCACATGTACCAAATTGTGCTAAATATTTATCTTTTTGACCTGCACCTCCAATTGCTAGTGCTCTTGTACACCCAGATTGAAAAAATCCTGTAAAATTAGGATTAAAATTATTCTCTAAGTCAGTAATCAAAACAGTATTTTCATTTTGATAATCTTTTTCTACTTGAATATTTAAATAATTATAGATAGTAGTATCATCCATTTCAAAGCTTAGCTCTACATCACAATTCTCATTAGTAAAAAATGGTAAGGATGAAGAATTACCAAGCCAAGTAGAGTTAGATTGGTTAATTTCATTTGATTTTCCTGAAATAATTTTGACAGAGCCAGAGCTTAGCCCTTTTATCTGTATTTTCCAATCAAGCTGCTTTGAAAAAGATGCAGTAAAATATATATTTTCACCACTCGCAAAGTCAACACTATCACCAACTACACTTAATGGTTCTAGTATTTCTAAATCTGCAAATAAATCATTTAAACTTGGTCCTTCGATCTTTTCTTTTTCACAAGAGGTAAAAAAGAAAGGGAAAAGAAATAAAAGAAATTTTAATTTTTTCATAGTATTATAAATTCATATTAAACATAAAGATTAATCTTCCTAGTGAAAATTCATCATAAGTATTTGTTTTGTCTAAAACATTAAACTGATTATATTGCATTGTGAAATAAATATTTTCTGTAAAATGATGTTGTAATCCAGCTATTAGTATAGTTTCTTTACTATCATATATATGATTAGAATAATCATTAATCTGGTCATATTTATCTCTATCAGCCATAAACTCATTACCTTCTGCATAAAACACTTTAGCGCCTGCAATTATTTTGAAATTCTTAATTAGCTCATACGAAATTGATCCACTATACAATATGCTAGTAAAATCAATCTTTTCAAAATTTTCACCTGCTCTATTTACAGTTTCAAGATTCATACTCCCTTCAAGAATAAGACTTTTTTTAGTAGACAAAAGTTTATTTAATAAAAGCATTGAATGCAAAGCTGATTTATTAAGCATTCTCTTCTGAGTTGTACCTTGACCAATAACTTCAGTAAAATATTGGGTTTGAATATTAGCACTAAAAAAATCTGTTATATTCATATTACTAATTTTAGCTGTAAAACCAATTCTATTTGGAGTTGCATCACCATATGGAGAAACAGAACTATACATTGGATTGTAACTCATTAAGGAAGTTGAAAGATTCTGATTATATACATTAGGGTCAGACATAACATCAAGTAAACTCACTTTTCTTTGAGTATAATTATTTGAATAATAAGGATATGTAGTGGTACTGTTACTGTACTGTATTCTTCTTGTTTGAGCCCCCATACTTCTAAATTCAGAATCAACATATCTAAATCCAAGGTCAAGCTCACCGTTTATTCTTTTTGAGTGTAGTGAGGCTTGCATAAAATTACCTTTTACTTCAGGCGCTAATAAATCACCATCCCACCCTCTTTTAGAGAACCCACCCTCTAATAACATTTTATATGGATTATCATTTACTGAACCAGAATAAGATATTTGCGTATTAAGAACCGGATTATAATACGCAACTGTTCCATTACTTGAAGATAAAACTTCAAATGTATTTACATAATGTGATCCTAAATTTATTTTATTGCTTAATCTAACCATTGCCGAACCACCAAGCATTAACAATTCTGGTTTTCCTAGCCATTCAACTCCTCTAATCCTAGCTGTAAAAGCATCAAAATCAAGTTGCTCAATAAAATTATACATATTGTAAGAGAAATTAGTCTGCAATCCTTGCAATCTGTGATAATTAGATTGATAATAATTTTCATAATTCACATAATCTCTATAAAATTTAAAAACTGAAGGCTCATATTGTGATAGCTCCTGTTCATAATTATATAAGGTAAACTTAGTTTGTTTTAAGTAAATATCCCCAATACTAAATGCAATTTTATTATTAACGATTCCCTTAGCAGACAATCTTCTTAATTCAACAACACTTTTGTTTCCCCACATTCCGCCAAAATCATTTTTTAATCTAATTTCAGAGAAAATTTCAATATCATCTACAGGAGTAAAATGAAATCCTAAATCGAGAACAGTAGACCCTCCTCCATTACTTCTAGTTGAAACTGTATCTATGTCTTTAATAGTACCCTCAAGTGCATCTCTATTAAATATTACTCTAGAATTACCATCATACCAAAGTTTTGATTTAACTTGTGATTGTACAAGTATAGGTGATAACATAAGAAATAAGAAATAGTATAAATATGTTTTTTTCATTAGAAATTAATTTTAAGTTCAAGAGTAGTTTCGCTTCCCTTTATGTTAGTTGCTGAAAAATTCTTATCATAGTAATGGAAATTTGAATGTCTTAAAAACAAATAGGCTCCTTCATTCAATTTAACATCAAACCCAAAACCAACAATATTACCAAATTGATTTCTTGCTTTAAATGAAGGAATATAATCTTCAGTAACACCCCAAGTATTGTCACTAGGATAAGGGTCCGTATCATCAATATCAGTAAACTCATTCCCTAATACCCTTTCGATTCCATATTTAAAAACAAATGCAGTAGTCTTATTTAGCTCATAACACAAATCAAACTGTTGATTAAAATGTCGAATAAATGCTGATGAATTTGTAACTGGTAAAATGCTAAAAAAATCCTGTGCAGTATTATAGTTTGTAAGAGAAAATAAATACAAATTCTTTCCAAAGACTCTTGTTTTATATTTTAAATGTAAATCTGAAGAACAATAAAACTTATCAAATAGAGGCAATCCATTTGTATCAATATAGCCAGTTGATATTGTGTCATTATTCACATAAATACTATCAGAAATATTTACATTTTCAAATACTCCTCTATAGTATGAATTAAACTGTTTATAAGGTCCGTATCCTGAACTAAAATAGGATATCCTAGAAAGCATTAATCCATTTGTTTTATGACTGTATGAGAAATTAGTATTTATTCTTTCCAACTCTGAATAAAAACCAAATCCACCAGAAACAGATACCGCTCCAATTTTAAATTCGGTATTAACACTAATGCCTTCTCTGTTATTTGCAAGATAGCCAAGATTATTAATTGGCCCTCCAAATGATGTCATTATTGTTGCATCAGCACCCTCTTCTATTACAGAAGATTGAACCAACTCAACTACAGAAGTATTTTGGAATGATGAATT
>CATEYX010000057.1 GCA_949511925.1 Cryomorphaceae bacterium
GGAGTGCAATTAGAAACTGTTGAACGCCTTATTGAAATGTTCAATAAAAATATTCTCCCAGTAATTTTCCAGCAAGGTAGTTTAGGGGCTTCAGGTGATTTAGCTCCTTTAGCTCATTTGTCATTACCACTTTTAGGAGTAGGAAGAGTTGTAGTTGATGGAAAAGAAGTTGAAACAAAATCCATTATGAAATCCAATGGTTGGAAGGCTATTGTATTACAATCCAAAGAGGGATTAGCACTTCTTAATGGAACACAATTTATGGGTGCTTATGGAGTTTGGAGTTTATTAAAAGCTCAGAAACTTTCTTATATGGCAGACATGATTGGAGCCATTTCATTAGAAGCTTTTGATGGTAGAAATGAATGTTTTGATGAATTGATTCATTTGGTTCGTCCACATAAAGGTCAGTTAAAAACTGCTGAAAATATTCGTGATTTCTTAGATGGTAGTGAGATACAGGAAGGGGAGAAGGAGCATGTTCAAGATCCCTATTCTTTCAGATGTATGCCTCAAGTGCATGGTGCTAGTAAAGGTGTGATTACTCATGTAAAAGAAGTATTTACAACAGAAATAAATTCAGTAACTGATAATCCTACAATTTTTATTGGTGAGGATAAAATAATTTCAGGAGGTAATTTTCATGGGCAACCTTTGGCTATGGCTATGGATTATTTAGCTATCGGCCTTTCAGAATTAGGTTCTATTTCAGAAAGAAGAACTTATCAATTGATTTCAGGTGAAAGAGGATTGCCAGCATTTTTGGTAGCAGAACCTGGGCTTAATTCAGGAATGATGATTCCACAATATACGGCAGCAAGTATTGCAAGCCAGAATAAGCAATTATGTACGCCTGCATCAGTGGATTCTATCGTTTCATCAAACGGACAGGAGGATCATGTTAGTATGGGTGCAAATGCAGCAACAAAACTGTTTAGAGTGGTAGAAAATACTGAACGGATTCTAGCTATTGAACTTTTAAATGCTACTCAGGGTATTGCTTTTAGAAATGCAAAATCATCTGATTTTATTGAAGGAATTTTGGATATTTACAGAGATGAAGTGGAATTCTTAAGTGAGGATAGATTGCTGCATGACGATATTGAAAGATCAATAGGTTTTTTACAAGGACTTTCTGTTGACTTGGAATTGCTTTAAAGTCTAATTAGTAAAAACATATTCCAAGATATTAGCTCCCATTTGTAGGGCTTTTAGTCGGATTTGTTCACTATCATTATGTACTTCTGCATCTTCCCATCCATCTCCAATGTCTGATTCAAAAGTATAGAGTAACACTAAGCGTCCATCAATAACAATACCAAATGCTTGTGAAGGGCTTGCATCATGTTCATGAATTTTTGGTAACCCATTTTTAAACTCATATTTCCCGTGAAAAATAGGATGGTTAGTTGGTAATTCTACTAAATCTGCTTCTGGAAACACCTTTCTTATTTCTGTACGCACAAAAGGATCCATTCCGTAATTATCATCAATATGTAAGAAACCACCAGCTAATAGATAGTTGCGTAAATTTTCCCTTTCACTAGCATTAAAAACTACATTTCCATGCCCTGTCATATGCAGGAAAGGGTAGTTGAATATATCACTACTACCCACTTCTACAGTTGCAGGTTCTTGATTGATGTTTGTTCCAATATTTTCATTGCTAAATGCAATTAGGTTTGGTAGGGCAGTAGGGTTTGCATACCAATCGCCTCCACCATTGTATTTTAATATAGCTATTTGGTAAGTGTTTTGCCCAAATGAGGCTATAGAAGTAAAGCAGATAAATAGAAATAATATTCTGTTCATTTTCATAGTTATTTAATATTTATGCTGTGTGCAGCTATAATACCTGCTGTTTCTGTTCGTAACCTGCTAGTGCCCAAACTTACTGCTTTAAATTGATTTTGTAAAGCCAATTCAATTTCTTTTGGGCTGAAATCTCCCTCAGGCCCAATTAGTATTATGGTTTTTTCTGTTTTATTTACCCTCTTTAACTCCTTTTTTTCACCATCCTCACAATGGGCAATATACTTAGTGCCTTTATAATCCTGTTTTATAAAATCACTTAAACTCATTGCTTCATTTAGTTTTGGTACATGAAATTTTAAGGATTGTTTCATGGCCGAGAGTAAGATCCGATTGCATCTTTCAGTTTTTATTTTTTTTCTTTCAGAGTGGGTACAAATAATAGGTGTTATCTCATCAATACCAATTTCAGTAGCTTTTTCTAAAAACCATTCAAACCTATCCATGTTTTTGGTAGGGGCAATGGCAATGTGCAAATGGTAGTTGTGTTGTTTTTCTTTTTGCTCGGTACTTACTACTTTCAGTCGGCACTTTCTTGAGTCAGCAACTATAATTTCTGCTTTATAAAAAGCACCTTTCCCATCCGTAAAATTTAAAATATCACCTTCCTTTTTTCTAAGTACTTTAGTAGCGTGCTTGCTTTCTTCAGCACTCAGTATTATTTCATCTTTAGGATTTTCTAAATAGAATAGTTGCATGAGTCAAAAATATAAAAAAAGCCGAGCATTTACTCGGCTTATTCTATAATCTATGGTATAAATATTTATTGTTTCATTGCTGCTTTTGGTGCTGCATCTAAAATTTCAGCATTTGCATTATCAGCAAACTGAGCAAAGTTTTTATTAAAAGCATTAGCCAGTTCATTGGCTTTTGTATCATAAGCGTTCTTATCAGCCCAGGTATTTTTAGGACTCAATATCTCA
>CATEYX010000058.1 GCA_949511925.1 Cryomorphaceae bacterium
ATGAAACCATAACCTTTACTTGCATTAAACCATTTTACTGTTCCTTCCATAATTGTTTTTTTAAATTTTATTAATACTAGTGGGAACAACCCCACAAAACTGCGGCAAATATAGTAAAATTTTAATACAAATGACTTTTTGATGATAATAATGTATTTTTTAATAACATTGCAATTGTCATAGGCCCTACTCCACCAGGTACAGGAGTAATAAAATTACACTTATTTTTAACTCCTTTAAAATCAACATCTCCTAGCAACTTCCAGCCACTTTTGGTCTTATTTGACTTCACTCTTGTTATTCCAACATCAATAATAGTAACCCCTTCCTTGATCATATCAGCTGTAACAAACTCAGCTTTACCTAAAGCTACAATTAAAATATCAGCTGTTTTAGTAATCTCATTGAGGTTTTTTGTCCTACTATGAGTAAGTGTAACAGTACAATTTCCAGGATTAGTATTTCTTGCCATTAAGATACTCATTGGCGAACCTACGATATTACTTCTGCCAATTACTACACAATGTTTTCCTGATGTCTCTACATTATACCTTGCTAATAACTCTAAAATTCCCGCAGGAGTTGCAGGAAGATAAGTAGGTAAATTTAAAGCCATTTTACCAATATTAGTAGGATGAAAACCATCAACATCTTTTGATGGCAGTATAGCTTCAGTCACTTTCATTTCATCAATATGACTAGGTAAAGGCAATTGCACAATCAAACCATCAATATCAGAATTGTTATTAATTTTATCCACTTCAGCAAGTAATTGCTCTTGCGTAACGGTTGTATCCAAACGAATCAATGTGGAATTAAATCCTACTTTTAAACAAGCTTTAACTTTTGCATTTACATAAGTTTCACTTGCACCATCCTTTCCAATAAGTATTGCTGCCAAATGTGGTTTTTTACCTCCACTAGCAACTAATTGAGCTACCTCAACAGCAATCTCATCTTTAATATCATTTGATGTTTTTTTTCCGTCAAGTAAAATCATTCTTGTCTTTTTATTCTTTATTCTAATCTCTAAATGCAAAACTACTAGGTAGCAATGTTAGTTCCTTACTTCATTCCAGGCATTCCTCCCTGTCCTTTCATCATCTGCATCATTTGCTTTGCTCCACCTCCTTGCATCATCTTCATCATTTTACCCATTTGGCTAAACTGCTTAATTAACTGATTCACCTCAACTACTGAAGTTCCACTACCACTAGCAATTCTTTTCTTTCTACTTCCATTCAGTAACTTAGGATTTTCACGCTCTTGTTTGGTCATAGAATGTATAATTGCTTCAATTCCCTTAAATGCATCATCTTCAACATCCACGCCCTTCATAGCCTTTCCCATTCCAGGAATCATACCCATCAAGTCCTTCATGTTTCCCATCTTTTTTACTTGCTGGATTTGCTTTAAGAAATCATCAAAACCAAATTGGTTTTTAGCAATTTTCTTCTGCACTTGCCTAGCTTCCTCTTCATCAAACTGTTGCTGAGCACGCTCCACTAAGGAAATAACATCTCCCATTCCTAAAATACGGCTTGCCATTCTATCAGGATGGAATACATCAAGCCCATCCATTTTTTCGGAAGTTCCAATAAACTTAATTGGCTTATCCACAACTGAACGAATAGTAAGTGCAGCACCACCTCTAGTATCACCATCTAGTTTGGTAAGGACTACTCCATCAAAATTTAATTTATCGTTAAAAGCTTTTGCCGTATTTACTGCATCTTGCCCTGTCATGGAATCCACAACAAATAAAATTTCCTGAGGATTAACAGCCTTCTTAACAGCTGCTATTTCACTCATCATAGTTTCATCAACAGCCAAACGACCAGCAGTATCAATAATTACGACATTATGTCCATTTGTTTTAGCATGCTTAATTGCATTTTGAGCAATCACTACAGGATTTTTATTTTCTCTATCCTGAAAAACATCAACACCAACTTGCTCTGCCAATACCCCAATTTGATCAATAGCAGCAGGACGATATACATCACAAGCTACCAATAAAGGATGCTTTCTTTTATTATTTTTAAGATGTAATGCTAGCTTTCCAGAAAAAGTAGTTTTACCACTTCCCTGCAAACCTGCAATAAGAATTACTGTTGGCGAACCCTCTAAGGAAATTTCAGACTGCTCACTCCCCATAAGTTCAGCCAATTCATCCTTCATTATTTTAGTAAGCAATTGTCCTGGATCAATAGCAGTAAGCACTTTTTCTCCTAAAGCTTTTTCCTGAACCTTTGCTGTAAAAGATTTAGCTGTTTTAAAATCAACATCAGCTGAAAGTAATGCCTTACGGATTTCTTTCATTGTTTGAGCAACATTAATTTCGGAAATACTGCCCTGCCCTTTTAAAACTTTAAATGCCTTATCTAGTTTTTCTGATAAATTTTCAAACATATTCTTTTTACTATTAAGTTACAAAAATAGTGAATTCAATTACTAATTAACGACTACACCATATAAATCAAAATGATCCGTCTTTTCAATAAGCACATTAGCAAAATCACCCATTCTTATATAAGTTTCAGTTGCTTTTACCAATACCTCATTATCCACATCAGGACTATCAAACTCAGTACGACCAATAAAATAATCTCCCTCCTTACGGTCAAATAATACTTTAAAGGTTTTTCCTATTTTTTCTTGATTTAACTCCCAAGAAATATGCGTTTGCAAATCCATAATTTCTTCTTGCCTTGCTTTTTTCACTTCATCAGAAATATCATCATCCAGAACGTGAGCAGAAGTATTTTCTTCATGAGAATAAGTAAACACTCCCAGTCTATCAAATTTTGTGTCCTGAACCCATTGTTTTAATTCTTGGAATCTTTCTTCTGTTTCACCAGGATAACCTACTATCAATGTAGTTCGGATAGCCATATTTGGTACTTTTTCCCTAAATGCTTTTAACAAATCATCTGTCTTTTTATGAGAAGTTCCTCTTTTCATAGATTTCAGAATTTCATCATTTATATGCTGCAAAGGAATATCAATATAATCACATACTTTATCATTCTCTCTAATTACATCTAACACATCTTGTGGAAATCCTGTTGGAAAAGCGTAATGCAAGCGAATCCATTCAATTTCTTCTACCTTAGCTAGTTCAATCAATAAATCAGCCAATCTTCTCTTTTTATAAATATCTAATCCATAAAAAGTTAAATCCTGAGCAATAAGTATCAATTCCTTAACCCCATTTTTAGCTAAATTTTTAGCCTCAATAACTAATTTTTCAATAGGAGTAGATCTGTGTTTACCTCTCATAAGTGGAATAGCACAAAATGAACAAGGTCTATCGCAACCTTCGGCAATTTTAAGATAGGCATAATGCTTAGGCGTAGTTGTTAATCGTTCACCTAGTAACTCATGCTTATAGTCAGCACCTAAAACTTTTAATAGTTTTGGTAAATCAGTAGTTCCAAAATACTGATCAACATTAGTAATCTCTCTCTCTAAATCTGGCTTATAGCGTTCAGACAAGCAACCCGTAACATACAATTTATCAATCTCACCTGCTTGTTTGCGCTCTGCATGTTCTAAAATAGTATTAATAGATTCCTCCTTTGCGTTATCAATAAAACCACAAGTATTTATCACAACAATATTGGAATCATCCTTTTCCGATTCATGTTCCACCTCCATATTATTGGCAACCAATTGACCCATCAAAACCTCAGAATCATAGACATTCTTAGAACAGCCTAAAGTGATGACATTAATTTTGTTCTTCTTTGTTGATTTTGTTCTCATTTAGTTAAATAGTGAATCTATAAATTCATTTTTATTAAAGACTTGTAAATCTTCCACCCCCTCACCAACACCAATATAACGAACAGGAATCTGAAACTGATCAGAAATACCAATCACTACCCCTCCTTTTGCTGTACCATCTAGTTTAGTAAGTGCTAAAGAATTTACTTTAGTGGCTTTTGTAAACTGAGTTGCCTGTTCAATAGCATTTTGTCCTGTTGAAGCGTCTAACACCAACATTACATCATGCGGAGCATCAGGAATTACTTTAGTCATTACATTCTTTATCTTAGTCAATTCGTTCATCAAATTGATTTTATTATGTAGTCTTCCTGCAGTATCAATAATTACCACATCAGCACCACTTGCTTTTGCTGATTGTAAAGTATCAAAACAAACTGAAGCAGGATCAGAACCCATATCTTGTTTTACAATTGCAACTCCAGCCCTATCCGCCCAAATAACTAACTGATCAACTGCTGCTGCACGAAAAGTATCAGCTGCGCCTAGTACAACTTTTTTACCTTGTTGCTTAAATTGATGTGCTAATTTACCGATTGTAGTTGTTTTACCTACACCATTAACACCAACAACCATAATTACATAAGGTCCATTAATTTTAGGGATTTCATCATAAGATTCCTTCATAAATAATGATATTTCTTCTTTCAGAAAATCATTTAAATCACTCGTATTAATGTATTTATCTCTTGATACTCTTTCTTCAAGTTTACCAATAATTTTAAGTGTTGTTTCCACACCAATATCTGAAGTGATTAAGGCCTCTTCAATATCATCAAGTGCTAGCTCGTCAATAGTAGTTTTACCCGCAACAGCACGTGAAAGTTTATTGAAAACATTTTCTTTAGTTTTCTCTAAACCTTTATCAAGCTTATCTTTTTTATCTTTTGAAAAAAAACCGAATATCCCCATAATTATTTACTTTAATAAACACAAAAAGCTCCTTTCAAAGATAGAAAGAAGCTTTTGCCTGCGTATAATTAAATACTATTTTTTCGCAAAGAATTCTTTTACTTTATCCTTTGGTACAATTTCACTTTTAAAAGAGTAAGATCCACTTGCTGTTTTAACCATTTTCACAGCTTTAGTAAAAGCTTTTGCTCCTTTTTTCTGTAATGATGCTACTGTCTTTTTTGCCATTTTCTTTTATTTTATTTCTTTATGAACAGTCATTTTCTTCATGATAGAGTTGAATTTCTTCAATTCCATTCTATCTGGAGTGTTCTTCTTATTCTTAGTTGTAATGTGACGAGATGTTCCTGGTAATCCGCTTGCTTTATGCTCAGTGCACTCTAAAATAACCTGAACTCTATTTCCTTTCTTTGCCATTTTCTTATAATTTATTGGGCTGCAAATTTAATTAAATAATCTAAACTTAAACACTATTTATTGCTTTTTAATATCAATAAAGAATAAGTCATCTCTTACCTTAAAATCAT
>CATEYX010000059.1 GCA_949511925.1 Cryomorphaceae bacterium
AAGTGTATAGTAAAAGTATAGAAAATGCAAAAGTACTAGCTAAAAAATTAGACGCCCATTTCACAAATGATTTAACTAAATTAAAATCTGCCGACTTAATAATTGTAAGTATAAATGATGATGCAATTTTAAGTGTATTGTCACAAATTAAAAACACTGCAATAGTTCACACTTCAGGCAGTATTGGACTAAATATTTTTGAGAAAAAGTTTTCTAACTATGGAGTATTTTACCCACTTCAAACTTTTAACAAAGAAGTTGATATCAATATTTCAGAAATTCCATTTTGCATTGAAGGAAATTCATTGGAATTTGAAAAGCAGTTAACTGAAATTGCAAAAGCGCTCTCCAACAATGTAGTTAAAATGAATTCTCAGCAGAGAAAACAGTTACATATTGCTGCTGTATTTGCTTGTAATTTCAGCAATCATATGTATAGTATTGCTGATGAATTGTTAGCGAAAAAAGATATTGATTTTAAAATTTTATTACCTTTAATAAGAAAAACTATTACCAACCTGGAAAGCAACAAACCTAAAGAAGTACAAACTGGTCCTGCCAAAAGAAAAGATGCGGCTATAATTCAAGAACATATAGCTACAATACAAGAAAAAGAAATTAATGAATTATATCAGAAAATTAGTGCCAATATTATAAAACACCATGAATAATATAATTTCATTTTTTAAATTAATTAGATTTAATAATTTAATAATTGTTGCGCTCACACAACTTATTATCAAGTTTAGTTTAATTAATCCATTTTTGGATAATTTCACACTCTCTAACAACCAGTTTTATCTTTTAGTACTTGCTAGTGTATTCATCACTGCCTCTGGCTACATCATCAATGATATTTATGACGTAAAAACCGATAAGATAAATAAAGAAGACAGCAGAATTATTGGCAAATCAATAACCTCAAGAAATGCTATTACATGGTATATTCTTTTCAATTTATTAGGATTAGGATTAGGCATCTACATTGCATATATAGTAAAACAACCCTACTACAGTTTGATTTTTATTTATTGTATCTTCAGCCTTTGGACTTACTCCAAACGTATGAAAACTTCTTTTCTTTTTGGTAACTTACAAGTTTCATTATTAACTGCACTTAGCATTTTCAATGTGGCTTTATTTGATATAATTCCGAATGGAATAAATAAAAATAATGGAGAAATGATGATTTTTAAAATTATCTTATTTTATGCTGCTTTTGCATTTATCATCACATTTATTCGTGAAATAATAAAAGATTTAGAGGATATGGAAGGAGATAAAAAAATACAAGCAAAAACACTAGCAATAACTTACGGAATTGAAAAAACAAAGCGGATTTCATTAGTTTTTACAATTTTCACTTTTTTAGGAATTGCTTATTTTCAATACTTCCAATACAGTATAGCTAGTAGTGAATTTGAATATGAGATTTCTATTTGGGGAGTAAATAAAATTGCTATTATATATGCAATTTTCATTCAATTCCTATTCTTGTTTTTAGGTTTTAAAATTTACACTTCAAAATTAAAGAATGACTTTCATTATATTAGTCAACTTTGTAAAATTATTATGATAGTTGGGATATCATCCATACCTCTTTTCACCTATCTACACCTAAACTAAATGTTAAAAAAATTATCAGAACAATACAATATAATTCTAGGATCAGCATCTCCCAGAAGAAAAGAACTTTTATCAGATCTTGGCTTAAGTTTCAGCATTCAGACTACTGACAAAGAAGAAACATTCATGCATTCATTAAAGGAAGAAGAAATCGCAGAGTTTTTAGCCAAACAGAAATCAGAATTTCTTTCAGAGAATTTACAACAGAATGATTTATTAATAACGGCAGACACTATAGTTTCTTTTAAAAATAAATTATTAAACAAACCAAAAAATAAGGAAGAAGCATTTGAAACACTTAACAAACTTTCAGAAAATACACATAAAGTCATAACAGGAGTTTGCCTAAAATCCAAAAACAAAGAGATTCTTTTTTCAGTAACTACACTGGTAACTTTCAAAGCATTATCAGAGGATGAAATAAATCATTACATTAATAAATACAACCCATATGATAAAGCAGGGGCCTATGGAATTCAGGATTGGATTGGAAAGATTGGAATCAATAATATTAATGGTTCCTACACAAATGTTGTTGGCTTACCTATTTCAGAGCTATACCAACACTTAAAAATATTTATTTAGAAAGTAAATTTCTTATCTTTGCGCCAAAACCAAGTAAATGTCAAAATCAAAAATTGTATTTTTTCTAAAAACATTATTAATATTATTAGTAGTCCAAGGGTGTACCCCAATGAATAAAATTACTTACCTAAATGATAGTCAACTTGGGGAGTGGGATGTTTCACCAGTACCACCAAAGCATCATTTAGAGATTGGGGATATTTTAATGGTCAAAGTAATCAGTAGAAATGAAGAATCTAATGATTTATTCAATATTGAAAACAATACAAATAGTGCAAACCCAAGTCTTACAGCAGCTAACCTATATTTAAATGGATTTACTATTAGCCAAGAAGGAACTATTGACATACCTAATGTTGGAAAGATTTTTGTCCTTAATCAAAGCTTAGAAGAAGCGAAAGAAACAATATTAGGAAAGGCAGAAGAATACCTTATCAACCCATTTGTAGTTGTAAAACTAGCAAATTTTGAATTTACTATTTTAGGAGAGATAAACATTCCAGGAAATTATCCTGTTCATAAAGAAGGACTAACGATCTATGATGCTCTTGCTATGGCTGGAGACATAACAGATTATGGAAATTTAGCAAAAGTTAAGATTATTCGTTCTCACAAAAACAAAAAACAAGTCTATCATATAAATTTAACAAACACTAATGTACTAGCTTCTGAATTTTACTACCTCAGAAACAATGACTTAATCTACGTACAACCTTTAAGATTTAAAGGATTCAGAAAATCACAATCGCAAGTACTACTATCAACATTAACAACTATAGCTGTATTGTTTAATGTTTACCTAAAAATATCCGAATAAAAATGCAGGAAAAACAAGTATCACAAGAAGAAACAATTGACATAAAAGCACTAATTCTAAAATATGCACAGTATTGGTATTACTTTATACTCTCAATTTTGTTTTTTGGCTGCATTGCATTTTTAAACAACCGCTATACAGTACCTGAATATAGTGTCTCAACAACTCTTTTAATTAGAGATGATAACAATACTCAACTAGGCGCCGAAAATTTATTGGAAGGATTAGAGTTATTCAGTGGAAAAAAGAATTTAAAAAATGAAATTGTAATTCTTAAATCATATAGCCTTTCAGAGAAAGTAATAAAGGAACTTAATCTTGGTATTTCATATTATCAACATGGTTTTTTACAAACAAATGAAATGTTTGGAAATTCGCCATTTAATGTAAGAGTTGACTCTTCTCACCTTCAACTTACGGGAGTTAACTTTAAACTTACTCCTATAAACAATGAAGAATTCACACTTTCAGTTGTAGCAGATAATCAATATCCTTATACTATTTTAAGTAAAAATATTGAAAAATCCATAACTGCAAATATTAATGTTAAAGAAAAATATGCTTTTAACTCACTTATAGAAACGGAATTTTACGCTTTTACAGTAAAAAAATCTATTCATTTCAATCTAAAGCAAGTAATTGAGAGTGAAAAGTATTTTTCTTTTAAATTACATCAAATAGATAGATTAGCAAACAATCTTATTGAAAAAGTTATTATTAACCCAGTTAATAAAGAAACCTCTATACTTAAGCTAAATATAAAAGAACGAACACCCAGGAAAAGTATTCATATATTGAATAAAATTACTGAAATTTACATTAGAAGTGGATTAGATGAAAAGAATTTAATGGCTATCAATACCATTCATTTTATTGATGAACAATTGACAATTATTAAAGACTCTTTATCTGGAATTGAAAGAAAATTAGAGCTATTTAAAACTAAACATCCAGATTTGGAAATAGTCGACAAAGAATATGGAACCTATTTTCAAAAACAAAAATTAGATAATTCATTATCAGAGCAATCTGTTAACATTAAATACTATAAGTCTTTACTCTCTTATTTGAAGAATGATAAAAACACAAATAGCATAGTATCTCCTACATCAATGGGAATAAGTAATCCTGAACTTAATAGCTTAATTAACCAGCTATTACAATTACACGCTAAAAAAGGAGAATTACAACTGACTACTACTGGCAAAAACCCCACCTATATAGCTGTTTTATCACAAATAAATCACACTAAAAAGACAATTATAGAAAATGTAAATAACCTCATTTCATCAGCATCAATTTATGAAGTCGATTTAATAGATAGGATAACTACTTTTGATAAAAAAATCAACAAACTACCTGAAGCTGAAAAAGATTATCTTATCCTAAGAAGAAAGTATGAATACAATGAACAAACTGCTATTTACTTACAACAAAAAAGATATGAAGCATCCTTAGCAAAAGCAGGGACAGAATCAGATCATAAAGTAATTGATTATGCAAGGTTAGATAATGAAAAACCAATTAGCCCAAGAAAAAGTTTAGCTTATTTTATTGCACTACTTTTTGGCTTACTACTACCTATTACCTTTATATCATTAAGAGATTTCTTTAGTGACACTATTAAAAGTAAATCAGACTTATTAAATAGCACAAACATTCCTATACTTGGACTTGTGGGGCATAGTGACAATCCTAGAAGCTTAGTTGTTCCAAGTGCATCTAAATCAATTATTGCTGAATCTTTCCGTGCGCTGAGAACAAACATACAGTATTTAGCAGCCGATAAAGAAAAGAAAGTAATTACAGTTACTTCATCAATTGGTGGAGAAGGCAAAACATTCACAACAATGAATCTTGCGGCTATCTTTGCTCTTTCAGGACATAGAACTATTCTTATTGGGGGAGATTTAAGAAAACCTAAATTACATGAGGATTTTAAAGTTGATACTTCAAAAGGACTAAGTAGTTATCTTATTAATAAATCAAATTTGACAGAGGTGATTGAAAAAACTGAAATTGATACTCTTGATGTTATCGCTTCAGGACCTACACCACCTAACCCTGCTGAACTTTTAGACAGTAAAAAAATGAGAGACCTAATAATGGAGTTAAATAAAACATATGATTATGTAATTATTGACACCCCTCCTATTGGTTTAGTTACTGATGGGGTTATATTGATGCAAAATGCTGATGTTAATCTTTATGTTGTAAGGCATAATTATTCTAAGACAAGTGCACTTAATATAATCAACAACTTATATCGTCAAAAACAAGTAGAAAACGTACACATCATTATAAATGACTTTAAACATACTTCTTCAGGCTATGGATATGGTTATGGATATGGATACGGATCTTCAGGGTATGGTTATTATGAAAATGAGGAAGATTAACCTTTAAATATTGATTTAAAGCGGAGTTCCAAATTTATTGGTATTTTTCTTTTTTTTATCCTTTTATTTTCATCAGTTTTGCAAAAATTTAAAAGCATGAGCAATAAAAAAGGAAGACCAGCAAATAAAATACAAGATCTACAGTTTTTTGGTGAATTTGGAGGTGTAAATCCATCCATTGCAGACTCATCAACATTTACCTATTTAGCAGGAAAGACTATGGGAGATGTTTTTGAAGGAACACAAGAAGGATGTTACCTTTATTCTCGTCATACAAACCCATCTACATCTTATTTAGGACAAGCAATTGCCGGAATGGAGTATACTAAAGGCGCTATCCTTTCAGCATCAGGAATGGGAGCTATTACTACAACTCTATTGCAATTATGTAGTGCTGGTGACGAAATAATCAGTAGCCGTACAATTTATGGTGGTACTTATGCTTTTATGAAAAACTATTTACCAAAGTTTAACATTAAAACAACTTTTGTAAATACAACTAAGCTTGAAGAGATTGAGGCTGCAATTACTAAAAACACAAAAGTAATTTATTGCGAAACTATGAGTAATCCTTTACTTGAGGTTTCTGACATTAATGCAATTGCTGAAGTAGCTAAGAAACATGGGATCAAATTTGTGGTTGACAACACTTTTACTCCAATGATTTTTTCTCCTGCAAAAATGGGTGCTGATGTTGTTATTCATTCTTTAACAAAGTTTATTAATGGTACTTCTGACACGGTTGGTGGAGTTGTTTGTTCTGATGAGGAGTTCATCAGCAGTATGATTGATGTAAACTCAGGAAGTGCTATGCTACTTGGCCCTGTAATGGATGCTATGCGTGCAGCAAGTATTCTTAAAAATATCCGTACGCTACACTTAAGAATGAAAAAACATTCTGAAAACGCAATGCACTTAGCAAATGCTTTCAAAAAAGATGGGCTTAGAGTAATTTATCCAGGTTTAGAAGAGCACCCACAGCATGAGATGATGAAAAATTGCATGAATAATGGTTTTGGTTTTGGTGGTATGTTTGTTATAGACACTAAAACGAAAGAGAAAGGGAATGCACTTATGGAAGAAATGCAAAACAATAACCTAGGTTATTTAGCCGTAAGTTTAGGATTCTACAAAACATTATTTTCAGCACCGGGATTATCTACTTCATCTGAAATTCCAGAAGAAGAAAGAAATACAATGGGACTTTCTGATGGTTTAGTGCGTATTTCAATTGGATTAGATAATGATATTGAAAGAACCTACGACACAATGGCTGACTGTATGAAAAAAGTAGGCATCCTCTAACAAATACTTTTTTATCTTTACCATCCTAATTTTAAACTTTTAAGATGACTGATAATAAGATTCCTTATTTACTAGCTTTATCTCCAATTCTATTTTTAATAGTATTACTTTCCTTTAATGTTATAATGTTTGATGACGTCCTTGGTGGGGCCAATCAGTTAGCTCTATTATTTTCAGGAGCATTAGCCGCTATAATTGGAATCTATTATGGAAGTAAATGGAAGGATATCATGGAAGGAATTGGCAACAGTATCAAATCCATAGTCCCTGCAATTATTATGCTTTTACTGATTGGTTCTCTAGCCGGTACTTGGTTAATTTCAGGAGTTATCCCAACAATGATATATTATGGATTACAAGTTCTTAGCCCTACAATTTTTTTATTTGCTACTGCTATTATAACTGCTATAGTATCACTCGCAACAGGAAGTTCATGGAGTACGATAGCAACAATAGGAATAGCCCTTTTAGGAATTGGGACTGCAATTGGTTTACCAGTAGGGCTGATAGGAGGAGCTATCATTTCAGGGGCTTATTTTGGAGATAAAATGTCACCACTTTCAGATACAACCAATATGGCAGCAGCCCTAAGTGGAGTAGATTTATTTGACCATATAAAATACATGATGTACACAACTGTACCTTCCTTTATCATCACTTTAATTTTATTTTTAGGAATCGGATTTTATTACACTACCGACATTTCATCAGGACAAATTGATGAAGCGCTTGGAATTATTGCTAATAAATTCACAATTACACCTTGGTTACTTTTAGTTCCTATAGCAGTCATAATTATGGTAATAAAGAAGATAGCTGCAATCCCTGCTTTATTTTTCGGAACTTTATTAGGAGGAATCTTTGCCATCCTCTTTCAAGCAGAAATAGTAGTTGAAGTTTCAGGAGCTTCAGTTAGCTCTATTAGCTCTTATTATATAGGCGTACTTAATGCCATGATTGGAGACATTAATTTCACCACTATAAACGCAAGTATTAATGACGTGTTTAATATTGCAATAGCAGATAGAAGTGATTTACTAAAATCAGGAGGAATGTACGGAATGTTAAACACGCTACTTCTTATGTTTTGTGCCATGACTTTTAGTGGAGCAATTGAATCAACAGGATTATTAAGTAGAATGGCAGAACCAATTGTAAAATACGCACAAAATACAGGAAGTCTAATAGCAACTACAGCCTGCACTTGTATTTTCTTTAATATTACTACTTCTGACCAATACATGAGTATTATAGTCCCAGGACGTATGTTTGCTGACACTTACAAAGAAAAAGGTTTAGCGCCGGAAAACTTAAGTCGAACTCTAGAGGATAGCGGTACAGTAACTTCAGTTCTTATCCCTTGGAACTCTTGCGGAGCTGCACAATCAGCAGTATTAGGAGTGGCTACCTTAACTTATTTACCTTTCTGTTTTTTTAATCTTATTTCACCACTAATGACAATTACTTATGGATATTTTGGAATTAAAATTAAGAAAATCCATTCTGCGTAAAATTAATCCTTAATTAAAAAGGTCTTTTAGCTTTTCGATTACATAATCAATCTCCTCTTTTGTATTGTATTTACTAAAAGAAAAACGAACCCCTGGACGTCTACTATCAGGTGCAATAGCCGAAAGCACATGTGAACCTGTATTACTACCTGAAGAACAAGCAGAACCACCACTACAAGCAATACCCATAATATCTAGGTTAAACAATAGCATTTCTGCCATATCACTTTCAGGAAAACTACAACTTAACACAGTATATAAACTATTATCTAAATCTGTACATTTTCCATAAAACTGAACATCTTTAATTTCTGACTGCAATTGATCTATCATGTAATGCTTCAATCCTTTAATATACGTAACTTCTTTTTCCAAATGCGCATAAGCCATTTCCATGGCCATAGCCATAGCGGAAATTCCGTAAACATTTTCAGTTCCTGCACGCATATTTCTTTCTTGCCCACCCCCTCTTAGTAAAGGTTTTATTTGGATATCTTCTGACACATATACAAAACCTACTCCTTTCGGGCCATGAAACTTATGTGCTGAAGCAGCCATAAAATCAACATTTAACTCTTGCATATTAAAAGGAAAGTGTGCTATAGTTTGCACTGTATCCGAATGAAAAATAGCATTATACTGCTTGCAAACATCTCCAATCTGTTTTATATTCTGAATAGTTCCAATTTCATTATTCGCGTGCATAATAGAGACAAATGTTCTCTCGTTATCTTTTAATAACTCTTTTAAGTGAGTAAGCGAAACCTCTCCATCTTTATCTATATTGACATAAGATAGTTTAATCTTTCCTGCTGCGGCTAAATCCTCCAAAGGATGCAAAATAGCAAGGTGAGAAATTTTAGAAGTAATTGCATGCTTAATATCATTATCATAAATCCCACACATAATTGCCATGTTATCAGCCTCAGTCCCTCCTGAAGTAAAAAATATTGATCCAGGTGACGTGTTCAAAATATTAGCAATAGTTTTACGCGCATTTTCAATCACTATTTTCGACTCTCTACCAAATGAATGCATAGATGATGGATTACCATAAGATGTTTTCATCATTTCACTCATCATCTCGATAATTTCTGGCGCCATTGGTGTAGTGGAAGCATTATCTAAAAAAACTCTTTTCATTAAATCAATTTCTTAATTTCGTTAATCATATTTTCTGCTAAAGCATTTGCTTTATCTTCTCCTTTACTTTCTGAATATATCCTAATTATAGGTTCAGTATTCGATTTCCTAAGATGCACCCAACCTTCTTTAAAATCAATCTTTAATCCATCAATAATTGTTATTTTTTCGTGCTTAAATTTTTCTTTCAAGGCCGTAAAAATAAAATTTAAATCGATTTCAGGAGTTAATTTCATTTTATTTTTTGAGATAAAATATTTAGGATAAGAATTCCTCAAGGCACTAGCTGATAACTTACGTTCGGCTAATTGCGTTAGAAATAAGGCAATTCCTATAAGAGAATCTCTACCATAATGCATTTCAGGATAAATAACTCCTCCATTTCCTTCTCCTCCAATAATAGCATTAGTTGCTTTCATTTTCTCCACTACATTCACCTCTCCTACAGCTGAAGCCTCATAACTTCCTTTATGCTCATTAGTTATATCGCTTAAAGCTCTCGTTGATGAAAGATTTGAAACAGTATTCCCTGGTGTTTTACTTAACACAAAATCAGCCACTGTAACCAAAGTATATTCTTCTCCAAACATAGATCCATCTTCACAGACTAAAGCTAACCTATCTACATCAGGGTCTACCACTATTCCAAAGTCTGCTTTTTCACTAACTACTAACTTTGATATTTCAGTTAAATTCTCGGGTAAGGGTTCAGGGTTATGCGGAAATTGGCCGTTTGGCTCACAAAATAATTTCACACACTTCACACCCATTTTCTCTAGCAAATTTGGCACCATAAAACCTCCTGTTGAATTTACCGCATCAACTACAACTTTAAATCCAGCTGATTTCACCAAATCAACATCTACTAAGTTTAATTTCAAAACTTCTTCAATATGTTTTTCATTAAAGCTATCATCAAAAGTATAATTTCCTAAATCATCTACCTCAGTAAATGTAAAATCATCATTCTCAGCTAAGGTTAAAATATTCTCTCCATCAGCAGCTGATAAAAATTCTCCTTTGGCGTTCAATAATTTCAAAGCATTCCATTGCTTAGGATTATGGCTAGCTGTAAGTATAATTCCGCCTGCACTTTTGTGCAATTGAACAGCAACCTCAATAGTAGGAGTTGTAGAAAGCCCTACATCCAAAACATCAAAACCACAGCCCATCAAAGTACCTGAAACAATATTACTTACCATCTCTCCTGAAATACGAGCATCACGACCAATAATTATTGTATTGGAGCTATTATGTTCTTTTCTTATAAAAGCCGCATAAGAAGCTGTAAAACGCACAATATCCAAAGGTGTGAGCGCATCTCCAACTTCCCCACCAATAGTACCTCTAATTCCTGAAATTGATTTAATTAATGTCATTTTCTATTCTTTATATTTATTATACAAAACTAAAACAATAATCTTATATTTCTATCTTTGCAAAAATTAATAACCCAGATAATATGAACTTCTACTTAACAGACATTCCTGAAAGAACACAAAAGCCGAGAGAAAATGGATTAACTATGATGATGGATAAAGGCTTAAGTATAAATGATACTAAAAATTTTATTGAAATGTGTGGACCCCATACTGATATCATTAAATTAGGTTTTGGGACTTCAGCCATATCTCCCAATATTGAATCAAAAATTAAACTGTACCAAGATGCAGGTTTAATGGTATATTTGGGAGGAACTTTATTTGAAGCTTTTATTATTAGAGGAATGCTAGAAGAATATAAAGCATTACTCAAAAAATGGAATATAACCATGTGTGAGGTTTCTGACGGAAGTATTGATATATCTCATGAAGAAAAATGCAAATATATTACTGATCTAGCTACAGAGTTTACAGTAGTTTCTGAAGTAGGCTCTAAAGATGAAAATGTATTAATTGCCCCTTACAAATGGATAGAGCTTATGCAAAAAGAATTAGAAGCTGGAGCATGGAAAGTCATTGCTGAAGCAAGAGAAGGTGGAAATGTTGGTATTTTTAACAAAACAGGTGATGTACGTTCAGATTTAATTGATGAAATTTTAACTAAAATATCTAGTGAAGATATTCTGTGGGAAGCGCCTAAAAAACCACAACAAGTTTGGTTTGTAAAACTTTTAGGAGCTAATGTAAATTTAGGGAATATTGCTTGGGATGAAGTAATTCCTTTAGAAACATTGAGGATAGGCTTAAGAGGAGATACTTTTGATACCTTTCTAAAAAAATAACAATGAAGCACTATTTTATACTTTTTATAAAAGGAATGAGCATGGGAATTGCCAATGTGATTCCTGGTGTTTCTGGAGGAACAATTGCACTAATAACAGGCATATATGAAGATTTAATAAATTCACTTAAATCATTTGACACCAAATCATTAAAACTAATTACCTCAATTCATATTTTAGGATTCATAAAACACACCAATTTATACTTTTTACTAGCAGTTTTTGGAGGGAGCATTGTTAGCGTGTTCAGTATTGCCAGCTTATTTAAATATTTATTTACTCACTACCCAATTCTTATTTGGGCATTCTTTTTCGGACTTATTATTGCCTCTATCTATTTTGTAGGGAAACGAATTTCAAAGTGGAATACTGCCACTATCATCAGCTTAGTAATAGGAACTTTAGTAGCTATATCGCTTAGTTTTATGACACCTGCTAGTGAAAATGATAATCTATTTTTTGTATTTATCTGTGGTATTATAGGGATAAGCGGAATGATGTTGCCAGGCTTATCTGGCTCTTTTATATTGATACTAATGGGTAATTACGAGTTACTTATGGTGACAGCCATAACAGAACTTAATATTCCATTACTGAGTGTTTTCTTTCTAGGATCAGCTTTTGGGCTTATGAGTTTTTCTCATATACTTTCATGGGTATTTAAACATTACAAAAACCAAACTCTCGCCCTACTTACAGGATTTATACTAGGTTCATTAAGTATCATTTGGCCATGGAAAGAGGTTGCAGAAAGCATCATTATAAAAGGAAAAGAAAAAATAATTGCCTACAACTGGTACTTCCCAAATGAACTAAATATTGAAACTACACTAGCCATCCTTCTTATATTTGCGGGAATACTTAGCGTATATGCGCTAGAGAATTTTGCTGTAAATAAAAAATAGATGCGCACTTTTGGATTAATAGGGAAAACGCTAGCACACTCATTTTCAGAAAGATATTTTAGAGATAAATTTCATAATGAAGATATTAATGATGCTGAATACAAAAATTTTGAATTAAACAATATATCAGAATTTACAGATTTAATCAGTAAAATGAAGCTCTCAGGTCTAAATGTAACTATACCCTACAAGGAAAGTGTAATTCCTTTTTTGGATGAACTAACACCACAAGCAGAAGCTATAGGGGCAGTAAACATCATAGAGTTTAAAGGCAATAAACTAATAGGACATAATACCGATACAATCGGTTTTTCACAAAGCATACATCCTATACTAAATGGAAGAAGTAAAGCCTTAATACTGGGGAACGGTGGAGCTTCAAAAGCTATACAATACGCACTAAAAATACTAAATATTGAATATAAAATAGTCAGCAGAAAATCCTCATTTGATTATTTAGATATAAGTATTGAATCTATTGGTTATCATAATATTATAATCAACACAACACCTTTAGGTACATATCCTAAAATAGCTGATTCCCCTCAGATACCATACAAGGAATTAAATGAAAAACATTTACTATTTGATGTGATTTATAATCCCCCAGAAAGCGCATTTCTACGCTTTGGAAAAGCAAGAAATTGCAGCATTAAAAACGGATTGGAAATGCTTGAAATTCAAGCTGAATCATCTTGGAATATTTGGAATAGTTAAGTCGTTAAATATTAGTAAATTTGCAATCAAATATAAGAAACGTGAACGAAAAGAAAGAAAAAGAAATTATAGAAGCAGTAGTTACAACTACATCTTCTCAGCAGTCAACAGCCAATAATAGTGATTTAGAGATTGAACAAGTAATCGAAAAAATTGATTTGCTTTCTCAGAACGAGAACCCCTACCTAGTTTCAAAAAAGATAGAAGATTTAAAATCTATTTTCTACATTAAGCTTAAAGAAAAAACGGCAGAAAAAGAAGTAATAATTCTTGAAGAAACACCAACTACAGTACAAGATGAATCTTCTGAGAAAAAAAGTAAAGAAATTACGCTACACCCTCTAGAAATTGAATTCAAAACATCCTACAGGAAATTCAAAAAAATCAAGTTCGAATACCGTAAGAAAAGAGATGGACAGGAAGTTGACAACCTTAAAACTAAACAGCAGATAATTGCTGACATTGACAAATTAACACAAGAAGATGAGTCTATAAAAAAGACTTTTGAGCATTTTAGAATCCTTCAGGAGCAATGGAAGAATACAGGACACGTTCCTCAAACTGAAAACAATAATCTTTGGCAATCCTATCACCATCATGTTGAATTGTTTTACGACTACATAAAACTAAACAATGACTTAAGAGATTTAGATTTCACAAGAAACCTAGAGGAGAAAATAGCTATATACGAAAAAGCTGAAGCATTACTAAATGAAAAGTCATTTAACAAAATACACAACACTTTACAGGAACTTCATGAGCACTGGAAAAATGTTGGTCCAGTAAAAAGAGAACTCCGAGAAGAACTTTGGGAGCGCTTTCAAAACATAAGCAAAACACTAAACAAGAAGCGTAATGATTACTTCTTAAAAGAAAAGGAAAAAGATCAGAAAAAGCTTATTCAGAAAGAAGAAATCTGCAAGAAAATTGATACTCTAACCTTAACAACAATATTTTCACATAAAGAATGGGAAGAAGCTAACAATCAATGCTCTGAACTTGAAAAAGAATGGAAAGATATTGGTCGATTAAACAAAGTTGAAAACAGCATTGCATGGAAAAGTTTAAGAACAGTCTTAAATAATTTTTATGATAAAAAGAATGCTTATTATAAGCAGAAGAAAGAAGAAGGGAAAAATATCTTAAAAGTAAAAATTATCATCTGTGAAAAATCAGAAAAGTTACAAAATAGCACGGATTGGCAGGTAACAGGAAACCAATTAATAACACTACAAAACGAATGGAAAAATGCAGGATTCTCATCTGCCGATCAATCCAATAAAATATGGAAGCGATTTAAAGCTGCTTGCGACACTTTCTTTAATGCAAGGAAAGTGCATTACAAAGCTATGGATAAAGAGAAAGAAGGAGCCTTAAAGGAGAAAGAAGAGCTTCTGCTTACGCTTAAAGAATTTAAAGCCTCTTCAAATTCAAAAGACGATATTAAAAAGCTTAAGGAATTCTCTAATCAATGGAAAAAGCTAGGACATATTCCTAGAGATAAGATAAAAATAAATGATGAATTTTTTGATTTAATTAATGCTAAATTTGAAGAACTAGGTCTAAGTAAAAAAGTATTAGCAGAAGAACAATATAAAAACAAAGTCAGCTCGATAAAAGGAAATGGCAAAGCCATTAGTAGCGAAAAACAGTTTTTAAGATTAAAAATAGATAACCTTAAAAAGGAAATCTCTCAATACGAAAACAATATATCATTCTTTGGCAAAAACAAAAGCACTGAACCGCTAAGGAAGCAAGTTGAAGAACAAATCGCTAAAGCAAATACTGATATTGAAGCTCTAAAACAAAAACTTCAAATCCTTAACAAAGGGTAAATGCAATTTAAACTAGAATCAGAATTTTCTCCTACTGGCGATCAACCATCAGCAATAAAACAATTAGTTGACGGATTGAATGATAGTGAGGATTTTCAGACTTTGCTAGGAGTAACAGGTTCAGGAAAAACATTTACGATTGCCAATGTGATTAAAGAGGTTAATCGCCCCACCCTTGTCTTAAGTCATAACAAAACACTTGCCGCACAACTCTTTAGTGAATTCAAGCAATTCTTCCCTGATAATGCAGTGGAATATTTTGTATCATATTACGATTACTACCAACCAGAAGCCTATATTCCTAGTTCAGGAACTTATATTGAAAAAGATTTATCCATAAATGAAGAAATTGAAAAATACCGACTGAACACAACTTCTTCCCTACTCTCTGGAAGAAAAGATGTGATTGTAGTTGCCTCAGTAAGTTGTATTTACGGAATTGGGAATCCTGAGGATTTTCATAATGGAATAATTGATATTGCTGAAGGAGATATTATTAGTCGAGATCAGTTTTTACAAAAACTTGTACTTGCCCTTTATAGCCGCACAACTGCTGAATTTACTAGAGGTAATTTCAGAGTAAAAGGAGATACTGTTGATGTATTTTTAGCACATAATGATATTGCTTATCGTTTTCATTTTTTTGGGAATGAAATTGAAGAAATTGAAAGCTTTAATCCAGAGAATGGGAAGATAATTGATTCCCTTAAAGAAGTTAGGGTTTATCCTGCCAGCATCTTTGTAGCCTCAAAAGACAAAATACATGGTGCCATCTCACATATACAAGATGACTTAAGAAAACAGGTCGATTATCTTCAAGAAATAGGACTTTCTACTGAAGCAAAGCGATTAGACGAACGCACCAACTTTGATCTGGAAATGATTAAAGAACTAGGGTATTGTTCAGGAATTGAAAACTATTCTAGGTATTTTGATGGTAGAAATGAAGGTAGCCGACCTTTCTGTTTATTAGATTATTTTCCATCTGATTTTATTACTGTGATTGATGAAAGCCATGTAACCCTACCACAAATACGTGCTATGTATGGCGGTGATAAAGCAAGAAAAATTAACCTAGTAGAACACGGATTTCGTTTACCTGCTGCAATGGACAACAGGCCACTCAAGTTTGAAGAATTTGAAATGATAAGCAATCAAACTATTTACGTTAGTGCTACTCCTGCTGATTATGAGCTAGAAAAATCTGAAGGTATAATTGCAGAACAAATTATTCGCCCAACAGGATTGCTTGAACCTATCATTACTGTGCGTCCTTCTGGAAATCAGATTGATGACTTACTAGAAGAGATTAGGATACGAATTGAGAAAAGAGAACGAGTACTCGTTACTACCCTGACCAAAAGAATGGCTGAGGAATTCAGTAAATATCTAACAAAATTTAGCATTAAATGTCGCTACATTCATTCTGATGTTGACACCCTGGAAAGAGTAGAAATATTAAATGGATTAAAGGAAGGAGAATTTGATGTATTAATTGGAGTAAACTTATTAAGAGAAGGCTTGGATTTACCTCAAGTAAGTTTAGTTGCTATTATGGATGCTGATAAAGAAGGATTTCTAAGATCAGAAAGAGCTTTAACCCAAACTGCTGGTAGGGCTTCTCGAAACATTAACGGACTTGTAATCATGTATGCAGATAGAATTACAAACTCAATGAGAAAAACTATTGATGGAACCAATAGAAAAAGAGAAAAACAACAGGCCTACAATAAAAAGAATGGCTTAACGCCTCAACCCCTATTACAGAAAAAAGGAAATTCATTAACTGATAGTTTAAACCCTTACAAAATTACCGGACCAAGTACCAATAAAAATATACCAAATATTGAAAATGCTAATAGCGATCAGTTAAAAAAGATGATTAGTCATACAAAAAGAGAAATGGAGCGTATGGCAAAAAATCTAAATTTTATGGAAGCTACTCGTTTGCGGGATGAATTGAAAGAACTAGAAGAAAAGCTTAAAAAAAGGCATAAAAAAAACGGGCAATAAGCCCGTTTTATTTTGTATATTATATTAAGCTAATTAAGCGTTTACAATATTTTTAGCTACAGGTCCTTTTTCACCATCTCCTGGCTCAAAAGATACCGCTGAACCTTCTTTTAAAGTTTTGTAACCTTCAATTTGAATTTCTTGGAAATGCGCAAAGTAATCAGTTCCGTCTGAACCTTCAAT
>CATEYX010000060.1 GCA_949511925.1 Cryomorphaceae bacterium
ATGATGAATTAAGCATGTCGGGCTCATTTGGATCCTGACTAACATTTATGGTTAAATCTGTTAAGCTATCACAATCAAAATTTGAAAGTGAAACCGAAACAGTTGGAGAAAAAGGAATATTAGATTGGGCAATAATTTCTGCAGGATTCAATAAAAAGCCTAAGGAAAAAATTAACATTAAGTTTAATAAGCGTTGGACAATATTTTTTTTCATAATATCAGTTTGAATGATGTTTGTTGTAAATACTTGTTTTTTATATACTCTTTGTGAAAATAGTAATATAGAACGCGAATATACGAAATTATTCCTTTTTAATAATGCAATTCTTAGCAATTCAACAACTAGAATCGAAAATCTTCTTTTTTTAGGTTTTTAAAAATAGTAAACTCATATCAAATACGCCAAATCAATAATGTATATTTATATCAGTATATTATTATAAAAGGCTAATTTGTAAAGCCATTTGCATCTGATTTTTCATGAAGTAGAATTATTTATTCACAATTTTTATGATCAAACCAACATGCTTACGCTTTAAATTACATGAATTTTTCAATAATAAAAAATTAGCCTTTTCAATTAGTATTTAAATAAAAAAAGATTAATTATTAAATAATTTATCAGCAAAAAAATGCCAAAAAATTAACTAATATTTGTAATGAAACTAGTGAAACAGCTTTTAAATTAAGCTCCAATTTGTAAAAAGTTGCCCGACTAGGGCTCGAACCTAGACTCTTCTGCACCAAAAGCAGACGTGTTGCCAGTTACACCATCGGGCATTGTACTAATTGGTCGGCAAAAATAACAATTAAGTAAGAAGAACAAAATAAATTCTCATTTTTTCGTTATTATAAAATCAAGATGGAAATCAGTAATTAATTTATACATTCGCCCTCATAACAAAAAAGCACTATTTAAAAATGAATCAATTTAAAAAACTAAATAATATTATTGGATGGAGCGTATTTTTAATCGCTTCATTTGTTTACCTATCTACTATCGAACAAACCGTAAGTTTTTGGGATTGTGGCGAGTATATTGCTACCGCTTATAAATTGGAAGTTGGGCATCCTCCTGGAGCTCCATTATTTCAGTTATTTGGTAGAATTTTTACACTTTTTGCTGCTCAAGGAACATCTGAAGTGGCAGTTGCTATCAATATTTTATCTGCACTATGCTCCTCATTTTCTATTCTTTTTCTTTTTTGGACGATTACAGCCTTTGGTAGAAAGATGTTTTTTAAAGACAATAATTACGAAACAGGTAAAATATATGCAGTTTTAGGAAGTGGACTTGTAGGAGCTCTGGCTTATACTTTTTCTGACTCTTTTTGGTTCTCGGCAGTTGAGGGAGAGGTATACGCCATGTCATCCTTTTTTACAGCCATAACCTTTTGGTGTATTATGAAATGGGAGCAAGAAGCTGACCAACCTAACGCAAGCAGATGGCTTGTTTTAATTGCCTATTTAATTGGGCTTTCAGTTGGAGTTCATTTATTAAGTTTACTTACTATCCCAGCTATGGGAATGATTTACTATTACAAAAAATACGAATACACAAAATCAGGAGCTATAAAAGCATTTTTCATTTCTATGATAATGTTAGGAATAGTACAAGCAATGATAATTCCTGGCGCTATTAGTTTAATTTCTACTTTTGAGTTATTTTTTGTAAATACAATCGGCTTGCCATTTAACTCAGGAACGATTATTTATTTCCTTTCAGTGATAGGTGCTATTGCATTCGGATTAACATACACTAAGAAACACAACAAAGCAGTTTGGAACACTGCTATTTTAGGAGTAATGATGTTATTAATCGGTTACTCTTCATATGCTATTTTAGTAGTTCGTTCTAATGCAAATCCTCCTATTGATGAAAATAACCCAGAGGATGCTGTTGGACTTTTGTCTTATTTAAATAGAGATCAATATGGAAGTTGGCCAATTGTTTACGGACAACATTTTAATGCTAAACTAGATAGCAGAAAACCTTATTTAGATGGAAAGCCTGTTTACGCGAAAGATGAAAAGAAAGGGAGATATGTAGTAATCGATAAAAAGAAAAATACGCTTCCAAATTACAGCAAAAAAGATAAAATGTTATTCCCAAGAATTTGGAGCAATACCCAGGCTCGTCATGCTGGAGGATATGTAACTTGGGCAGGATTAAAAAATAAAGATGCTATACCTACTTTTGGTCAAAATCTAACCTACTTTTTTAAATATCAAATTGGCTGGTCCTATATTCGTT
The DNA here is from genome assembly GCA_949511925.1 of Cryomorphaceae bacterium. GTDB lineage: Bacteria > Bacteroidota > Bacteroidia > Flavobacteriales > BACL11 > UWMA-0277. Next base: position 2,255 of record CATEYX010000060.1, read on the forward strand.
ATTTCATGTGGAATTTTGCAGGAAGGCAGAATGATTTCATGAATATGGACGGAAATTCTTTAAAAGGAAACTGGGAAAGCGGAATTGGTTTTATTGATAATGCCCGATTAGGAACCCCTTCAGCAGAAGTAGATGTACCTGATTATTTAGGAAAAAATAAAGGAAAAAATCATTATTATTTCCTCCCCCTAATTCTGGGGTTGATAGGAATGTTATTCCACTTCAAACAAAACAACCAAGATGCGTTAGCTGTTTTATTATTTTTCTTATTTACAGGAGTACTTATTATCATTTACTTAAATGTAGTGCCATTCCAACCAAGAGAGAGGGATTATGCCTATGTAGGTTCTTTTTATGCCTTTTCAATTTGGATAGGAATGGGTGTTTTAGGAATCTATGATTTTTTAAGCAAAAGAATGAATTCCACTGCAAGTGCAGGCTTAGCCACTGTTATAGCACTTATTATCCCAACATTAATGGCAGCTGAAAATTGGGATGACCATGATAGAAGTGGGAGATTTACTGCTTTAGAGGTTGCAAAAAATTACCTGAATTCTTGTGATAAAAATGCTATATTATTCACCAATGGTGACAATGATACTTTCCCCCTTTGGTACGCTCAGGAAGTAGAAGGTATACGAACAGACATTAAAGTAGTCAATCTATCTTTATTCAACACCCCGTGGTATATTGATCAAATGAAAAGAGCATCCTATGATGCCCCTCCTATACCTTCATCATTAGAACATGATGATTACAGGGCAGGAACAAGAGATTACACTCCAATAAATGAACGATTTAAAGATTATGTTGAAGTAAAAGATGTAGTGAAATTTATAAATAGTAAGAGTGCAAAAGCTAAGATCAATACTTCAGCAGGTCTAAGAAGCTATTGCCCTGCTAAAAAACTAAAACTTTCGGTAAATAAAGAAAATGTAAAAGCATTTATTCCTACAGAATATCACGAAAAAATTCTAGATGAAATAAAATTCAAACTAAAAGGAAACGGGCTTTATAAAAACAAATTGATGGTATTAGATATCTTAGCTAATTTCAATTGGGAACGTCCTATTTACTTTGCTATTACTGTAGGAAGAGATAACTTTATGGGCTTAGAAAAATACTTTCAGCTAGAAGGCTTAGCATATAGACTTGTACCTTATGTAGCCAAGTCTCCAGATGGGCAAACTGGAGTTGTACATACCGAAAAAATGTATGAAAGATTAGTGAAAAATTTTGAATGGGGAGGATTCAATAATTCTGACCTATATTTTGATGAAACCAATACCAGAATGGTAATGAATTTCAGAAATAACTATTCACGTTTAGCGGAAGCCTTATTCCAAAAAGGAGATACAGCTAGGGCAATTGAAACACTTGATAAATGTATGGGGGAATTTCCTAGAGATGTGGTGAACTTAAGTTATTTCGCTTTACCAATTATTGACATCTATTACAAGTTAGGAGAAGATGAAAAAGCAAAAAAAGTACTGTCAGTAATGATTGATGATTACTTAACTGAAATCAAATACTTAAAAGAGTTTGAAAGCGGAAGTGGGTTAAAACAAAACATAGGAATAACAGGGCAAGTACTTAGTAGTTTAGGTAGGGTTATTCAGATTCATAAATTAGAAGATTTATCATTTACTTATGCTGATCAAGAAGGAATCTACTACAAAAGTAAAGGAGATAATAAAGTTGAAATTGATTATGAAACTTATCGCATCAATACTTTTATGGATGAATATTTAAGCGTTCAATAATAAACTTGTTTGTTACAACACCAAAATTTATACAAGCACTCTTTCCTTCATTAGTTTGGAGGAAAGAGACGCTAGATAAAGAAATCTGGCTTACTTTTGATGACGGTCCAACGCCTGAAGTTACGCCTTGGATTTTATCTGTTTTGAAAAAAGAAAATGTAAAAGCTACTTTCTTTTTAGTTGGACAACAAATAGAAGAATTTCCAGAACTTGTAGGTGCTATTATTAAAGACGGGCACAAAATAGCCAATCATTCCTATTCCCATAAAAACGGATGGCTCACCAATAAAGAAAAGTACTTAGAGGATATAGACAATTGTCAAGAATTAATGCCTAACAATAAATTATTTCGACCACCTTACGGTAAAATTACTAAAGCACAAATTGCAGTACTAAAAGAAAAATATAAAATCATTCTATGGGATGTGCTTAGTTATGATTTTAAGCAGAATACTAGCCCTAAAAAAGTACAAGAAAACATTATACAAAATACTACATCAGGATCAATAATAGTAATGCACAACAATCAGATGAGTTTTAAAAATCTTGAACCAATTCTAGAAAAGACAATTCAACAATTAAGAGCAAAAGGGTATAATTTTAGCACTACTTGGTAGCAATACAAAAGTGGTCTAAGCACTTAGCATTAGAAGCTGAGATTGAATAATCAGTATAGACAAGAGAATTTACAATTCCTTCATTAGCATCTTGTAAACTATGTCGGTTAAATCTATTTAAGATATCGTAAGGAATTTGTAATATCCATCTTGGTAACCAGTATTGAAAATTCAGGATATCAAAACGAGTAATTTTACGAACAGACTCTTTATTCTTATTATAATAGTCCATTACTTTATCATTCCCAAAAACTCCTTTCAACTCATAATTATCAAATGAGCTTTTAAGCACCTCCCCCATTTGTTCAGGAGTATATTCACGAGTATGCCAAGGGTTTCTAGTCAAGGACATCATAATATTTGGAGTTGTTAAAATCACCTTCCCTCCTGGCTTTAACACCCTATGGATTTCTTGCAAAAACATTTCGTCATCTTCAATATGCTCAATCACTTGAAAAGTAACTACAAAGTCAATACTATTATCTTCAATCTCTTTTAAAGGAGGGACTTCTGTTTGAATAAATGTAATATTATTATCTTTCTTTAACTCATCACTAATTTCAGTATTGTACTTATCAACTGCAATATAATGATCCGATTTAGGAGCTAATTCCATGATTCCATACCCCTCACCACTGCCTACTTCAAGTACAGTTCCACTAACTAATTTAGCAGCTTCTTTATAAGCGATTAAGTGCCTTTGATAAATAACATTTTCTGAAGGATCAAGATGTGAGCTTCTTTCAGCTGTCTGTAATATTGCCATATAATTTAATTTTGAAGTTGGCAAATATAAGAAATCTAATCCGCTAGTTCAACAAGTACTGGGCAATGGTCAGAATGCTTAGCTGCAGGTAAAATTTGCGCACGTTTTAGTTTAGGCAAAAGAGAATTAGAAATCATATTATAATCAATACGCCAACCCAAGTTTTTGGCTCTTGAGTTTGCTCTGTAACTCCACCAACTATAATGATGAGGATCAGTATTTAACTGTCTAAAAGAGTCTACAAAACCATTTGCAATAAATTGACTTACCCATTCTCTTTCTTCTGGCAAAAAGCCTGATGAATTTTTATTAACTTTAGGATTATGAATATCAATTTCAGTATGGCAAATATTATAATCACCTGAAATAATAAGATTGGGAATTGTCTCTTTTAATGTCGAAATATAATCGTAAAATAAAGCCAAAAACTCCATTTTAAAAGCTTGCCTTAAGGGATTACTTCCTGAAGGGAAATAAACACTCATTACAGAATAATCTTCAAAATCTGCTCGAATCACTCTCCCTTCAAAATCAATTTTATCGATACCACAACCATACTCAACATGATTAGGTTTTATCTTTGACAAGATAGCAACCCCGCTATATCCAGGTTTTTCAGCAGAATTGATAGAACAAGTATAACCCAGCTCATTAAAGATGGCTTCATCAAATTGCTCGGGCTTTGCTTTAATTTCCTGCAAACATAAAACATCTGCATTTGAAGCACTTAACCATTGGGCTAAATCCTTTTTAACAGCAGCCCTAATTCCGTTAACATTATACGTGATTATAGTTGGCATCTATCTTAGTTTTAATTTCGTTCGAGCAGCAATACCTCCCTCAATTATTAAATTAACCTGATACATTCCTGGGGATAATACCTGCACTCTCTCCCACTCAAAACAATGTGTCATTTCAATATTATTATATTCAAATTCTGCTGAACTAGTAAAGTTGTAACTAGAGTCAGCAACAAGAGTTAAAAGTGTATCCGTACCAAAAACTAATTCTCCATCCCCATCTACAATTTGCAAGTAAATAGTCTTTATTTCAGCATCAGAAATCTGGTTAGCCGAAACAGAAAAGCAAATCCTAATTTTCTGTACTTTTTTAGCAAATTTAGTCACCAATTCCCTTCCTGTACTTCTATAGCGAATAGTTTCAACCTCAACACCAAACACTTCCAAAACAGACCCTTTACTTACTTTTTCTGCTAGTTTTTTATTTTGTTTATTTAGCTTATAGTTCTTCCAATTTATATCCTTATTTACTTTTACGACACTATCTTTCTCTAAAACAAGTACTTCATTCAAAACGAGTAAAGAATCAATATTGGCCAAATATCTTTTTGAAATATCCTTTAGAGCCACAATCTTTCTTTTAGCCTCATTAAGGTCACTTTTGGTTCTTATTAGGTTTCTAATCTCAGCAATTTGATGTTGAATAACAGAATCCTTTTCAGACAATTGTTCATTCAAATCGCCATATTCATCTAACAAATCATCATGTTTATCTATCAAATCATCCAACTCGTCACGCAACATATTTTTTTGTTCAATAAATTGAACTTTTAATTGCATTTGCTGTTCCATTCTATCCTGCTGAAAGAAAAGAGAAATAATAAGTAAAATTACAATTCCGGTAAATAGAATAATTACTTTTCTATTAGTCGAATCTGCCCATAATTCTTTAATCTTATTTATCATCTGATTTTTCCGTATCTACCTCTACTTGATTTTCAGGCTTAGCTTTTTCATCCACATAATTTAAGCGTAATTCTGAAAGCATTCCATCTAGCAATTTCTCAATTTCATCCGTAACATTTCCCTTTGTTTTTACTTTTAACATTTCCATCAAATCAACAGTTTGACTTACATATTCTAAATTACGGCTTACCTGGCCTGTTGGGTCAGCAATTTTACCCAACCCCTGCATAGCAGAAGTGTGGAACATATAAATTAATTGCATTAAAAGTTGATCGTTTTTTTCCATAATTTTTATTTAAATACTTTTTGTAATATTGCTGAAATTCTGGCCTTAGGGTTATTTCTAATTTCCTTTTCTTGATTAGCTATAAGTACAAAAATTCCATCAATTGTTTTATTAGTCACATAATCCTCCAAATCAGGTTTTACTTCTTTTGTAAAAGGAATTGAAATGTAAGTTTTCACCAACGGGTTCCAATATTTTGTAACCTCAACTTGCTGAATAGCTTTTTTTGCTATTGGCTTTATTTTATTATACAGTTGTGCATTTGTTTGTTTTTTCAAATAAGAAGTTGCAGCCGTATTTTCCCCTTTTAAAATCTGAAATGCATCTTGAATACTCATAGTAGTAATTGCATCAACAAAAATAACTAACACCTGTTTAGTGGCCAATTCAGCGGCTGAGTTTATACTCTTTTCAAAATCCGTAATTTGAGATTGCATACCTGCCTTCTGCAAGGTTTTCTTCATCTTTTCAGCTTCAGCAGGGAAGGGTATACGAATAACTTTGTTAGCATAAAACCCATCCTTAGCTGACGCACTCTCAGTTGCTTTATCAGCCCCAACAACTAAAGCTTCTCTTAATCCTTTCGCCACTTCATCCTTATTAGCAGAAGAGGAAAGTAAAGTACTTGCTTTAGTACTAGCCATTTTTAACAAATCGATTTGAGCTGAACAAAGCTGAGCTAAAAGCAATAATAGAACTAAAAATATGGTTTTCATAAACAATTAATTTAAGTGCTAAAATAAGGATTACCACTAAATTGAACGCAAAATGTGCAATTTTCATTTACATTTGTTGAAGAAATTTATAACCTAATACTTATTGCAGATAGCCCAATTGCATTTTGTCGATCTGCAGCATGTTCAAATGACGGTGAAATTACTCAAATACATAATACCGTTGGATTTAATCCCAAATATACTTCTGATAAAAACCTATTAGATGCACTTGAAGAAAGCACTCTAAAGCCTATAAAAAGAAAAAATACAGGCTACAGAAATCATAAATTCTCCTATTGAAAATTTACTTTAAGAATATTTTAGTCAATAAAAAACCCCACCAAATAGGTGAGGTTTTTGTGGGCCCAGCTGGGCTTGAACCAGCGACCCCTTGATTATGAGTCAAGTGCTCTAACCAGCTGAGCTATGGGCCCAATTTAAAAAGTAAGTGCAAAACTATTAAAATTGTTCAATAATTTGCATGTTTACCAAATGAAAAAATGCAAAGCTATTATTTTTGATTTAGGAGCTGTTATCCTTAATATTAACTATCAAAATACGATAGATGAATTCGCTAAATTAGGTGTAAGAAATGCAACAACTTTTTATTCTAAAAAAGTACAAACGGATTTATTCAATCAAATTGAAACAGGTAAGATTAGTAGTAATGAATTTCTGAAAGCATTACAAAAAGAAACTAAAAATGCAAACATTACAGAAATAGAGCAGGCTTGGAATGCTATGCTATTAGATTTACCAGAGGAGCGATTGCAACTGATAAAAAAACTAAAAAATAATCATATTATTTACCTGCTAAGCAACACAAATGCTATTCATATTGATGCATTTAAGAAACAGTTAGGAAATACAAAATGGTTAGCGTTTTGTAAGTTATTTGACAAAATGTACTTATCGCATGAATTAGGTTTAAGAAAACCTGATGTAAAAGTATTTGAATATATCCTAAAGGAACAGGAATTAAAAGCTGAAGAAGTCTTTTTTATTGATGACTCTCCACAACACATTGCCAGCGCAAAAAAATTAGGAATACATTGTCATCATTTATTAGATGATGAAGACATTACCGACCTATTTCCTGACATAATTCTATGAGTACACCATTAGTATCCTTAGGATGTAAGAAACAAATTAGCTTATTGTCTGCCCCTTGTTTTGGCTGGTCATTCAAAGTTCTGATTCCTTCTGATTGTAAGCGTTTCATTTCTGCTTTTATATCTTGAACATCAAAAGCAATATGGTGCATTCCCTCTCTATTCTTAGTAAAATATTTTGCAATAGGGCTGTTCTGATTAGTTGCAGCAACTAATTCGATTTTGCTTTCGCCCACTTGAAAAAAAGAAGTAATTACTGATTCTGTTTCTACGGATTCTGATTTATAACTTTCCTTACCAAATATTTTAGTAAATACTTTATTTGAGGCTTCAATATCATGAACAGCAATACCTATATGTTCTATTTTTCTCATTTTAATAATCCCAGAAACCGATATGCCTTTGAGAGGCTTGAGTTTGAATTTTAAAAGAAAGCCCTATTTCATGCGTACCATAAGTATATTGCATAATCTCACCAGCAAAAGTATGGTCATAAGTATATGATATATGTATTTTATTAGCTAAAAAACCAAAACCAAAAACTAAAGTTCCATTTGATCGATACGTTAATCCTGCCCAAGTATCTTCTTGGTAAAGAATACGAGTAGTAATATCTGTTACATTACTATGCAATTCCATTTTACGAAACAAAAAAGAAGGTTCAAGTTGCCAGTCCCTATTCATAATATTAAAACGATAAGCCCCCATAGTATAGTAGTTACGAAATAGTTTATTAGAAACAGGACTTAACCTAATAGGGGTGTTAAAAGTTGACTGATACAAATTAGAAGCTGAAAAACCTAAATAAAAATTTTTTCCATACAAATAAGTTCCTGCAGAAGCATCACCTATTGTATTATCGTAAGCACTTGCAGAATAAGCAGGATCAATTCCTGGTGGCAAGTCCTCATTTTCAAAATCCAGATTATAGTACATTAACTTAGCGCCAACCCCAAAAGAAAGATTTACCTTATTATAGTTAAGAGGAATATGATAAGCATAATTTAATTGCAAATTTGCTTGTAAAGAAGGATTCGCTTTATCAAACATAAGGTAACCTCCCATGGCAGAACGATTGTTTAATGCTCCATGGTAACTTATATTCGTACTTAATGGCGCTCCTTCAAAACCCAACCATTGCTGCCTAGTTTGTATACTTAGAGGATTATAATTTTTACTTCCTGAAACGGCAGGATTAATTGCCATATCATTGTTATAGTATTGTGTGAATAATGGTTCTTGCTGTGCAAATACACTAACACTTAAAAGCAGACTTAAAATTAATATTATTTCTCTCATTATCTTACAATTGTTAACACCCCCTTAAATACTGTATCCTCATTCTCTAAATCAATTATATAATAATATGACCCTGATGGAAGTGTTCTTCCTTGTTGGTCTTTACCTGAAAAAGCATCTTCTTCAGCATTAATATAATTTCTTCTATTGTAAACTTGCCTACCTGATCTATCATAAACCTGAACTAAAGCTTCAGGATATAGATTTATATTTTCTATCTCCCAGAACTCATGCGTATTATCATCATTAGGAGAAAATACTTTATAAATTGTAATACAAATGGCAGGATTTGATTTTACTTCAATAGTATCACGTGTTACACAGCCCATTGCGTCAGTAATTTTTACATGATATTCTCCAGGAAACAATCCTTCAACAACTGAAAAAGAATCGTGATGAATAGCAAAAGCACTATCTGTTGACCATTGAAACTGAAATGGAGCAGTCCCCTTAGTTACAAATACCCTTGCCGAACCGCTATTATCATCCTTACAAATTACACCAACTGAAGACATAAAAGGATTCATAGCACTAGCAGTATTAACAGTAAGGCTTTTCGTCCTTGTACAATTATTCGCATCAGTAATAATTATCTGATAAGGTAAAATACTTGGTGCTAAACTATCAGTATTTCTTGCTGTATCGCCTGTACTCCACAAAGTAATATATGGTGGCGTCCCTCCCCATATACTTGTGACTACATCAGTTGAATCATTTTCATTACACATGGTAGATAATTCAAAAATAGCATCAATTTGTAAGGTTTCTTCAATTGTAATAGAATCAACTACATAACAAATAACCGTTGTACTCGTGTCGCCAGGAACCAAGTTATTCATCAAATGCAGCACATAATCACCAGCAATCAAATTACTAATATTAGGCGAATTAGAAGTAAAACCCCCTACGCCAGTCCACCAAAAAGTTGTATTTGAATTTAATAAAGTGATATCAATTGCACCAGTATTGTCTCCATAACAATTAATATGTGAATAATTATCAAGATTATAATCACATTGTGCGTTTACTGATAAACTGGCAAATAGAATTGCAACTATGAAAAGGGTTTTTATTTTTTGCATGCTTAAAATTAAGATGGACAAATATAAAAAAAAATGCTTGTTATTTCTAACAAGCATTTTTTGGAGGTATCGAGCAGATTCGAACTGCTGTAGATGCTTTTG
>CATEYX010000061.1 GCA_949511925.1 Cryomorphaceae bacterium
ACTTTGTAGTTATTAAGTATCATACCAAAAATAAGTATGATAATAAGAGAAGATAAATGGAACATTTTTCCAATTGCGTACAACAATAGCAGTATAGCAATCAGTAAAAAAAGCTTTACATGTCCCTTTATATTTTGAAACACATAAATAAGAATATAGGAAATGATAATAGAGATGATAACCGTTAAGGCTAGGTTTCCTAATACTTCACTATACACACTCTCCCCTGCTTTAGAGCCCACCATAGTTAAAACACTATAAAAACCAATAATCCCAATAATATCCGAAAAGGTACTTTCGTAAATCATGAATTCACGTTTGTCTTTATCCAAATCACCTATACTTGGCAGGATGATAGCGGAGCTTAAAATTGATAGTGGAATTGTATAAAGTAGTGCATTTAACACCTCAACTTCTATTAAAAAATTAAGGGCTAATGCAGCTAAATATGCAGTAGCACCCAATCCGATTAAAGCAACCAAAAAGGATTTAACTATTAAACCAATTTTTTCTTTTAACAACTGCAAATCTAAAGCAGCCTCCAGTACAATTAAAATTAATCCCACCACACCTAAAACTTCCAAAATAGGAAATAAATCAGGTTTGGGTATACCTGAAAAGCGCAGAGCATAGTTGATGCTAATTCCTAGTCCTATAAGCATTAGTACGGCTGGTACTCCTGATTTTTTAGCGTACAAATTGAAAAAATACGAAATAATTATCGTTATAGAAAAGATAATAATTAGGTGATATGTACTTAAGGCTTCAAACAATTTAGAAAAGTTTTAGTATATCGTTTCCATTAGCAAAAACCAACAGACTTAATAATAATATCATTCCTACTACTTGGGCATATTCCATAATTTTTTCAGGAGCAGGTTTGCCAACAACAATTTCGTATAATAAGAAAACAACATGTCCACCATCCAAAGCTGGGATAGGTAGGATATTCATAAAAGCCAACATTAAAGAAAGGAAAGCGGTTAAGTTCCAAAATATCTCCCAGTTCCAAGTTGCAGGAAACATAGAGCCAATAGCTCCAAAACCTCCCATTCCTTTATAAGCCCCAGTACTTGGAGAAAGAATCATTTTAAACTGAGAAATATAGCTACCCAACTTCTTAATCGCTTTTTTGTATCCTGCAGGGAAAGCGGCAAAGAACCCATATTTATCTGAAGCTAATTTATAAACTTCTAGCTTTTCTAATTGTTCAATACTAAGGTTGGCAGGAGCAAAACCTAAAGTACCTTCATTAGAAACCAATACCGTAAGCTCTACTTCTTTTCCTCCTCTATCCACCATTACATCAATAGTATCTGAAATATGTGTGTTTAGAGCTTCTTTAAATTCATCAAAATAAGAATAAGATATTCCGTTAACCGCTTTTATAATATCCTTTTTTTGCAATCCTCCAATTTCCGCATTTGATCCTTTTTCTACCCTACTAACTATAGTTGGAATTCTAGGGTATAGAATTAGTTTAGTTTTATTATTCAGAAATTTATCAATCAAATCTATTGGCATACTGAGCTCAACCTCTTCCTCACCTCTCTGTACAGTGATTACTTTAGAAGTAATTACTTTTTCTAATATATCAGAGTATCGCTCTACTAAAACTCCATCGGCAGAAATAATCTTATCTCCACTTTTAAAACCTATTTCTGTTGCTAAATCATCTGTACACCAAATACCATCTTTAATATTTTCATTTGGCAAATATTTATCGCCATAAGTATAAAGTGTCATGGAATAAATAAAGATTCCTAAAAACAGATTTACCGTAACCCCACCCAACATAATGATTAATCTCTGCCAAGCTGGTTTTGCTCTAAACTCCCAAGATTCAGCAGGTTTTTCCATCTGTTCCTTGTCCATGCTTTCATCTATCATCCCTGATATTTTTACGTAACCACCCAAAGGAAGCCATCCAATACCATACTCGGTATCGCCTATTTTCTTTTTTACTACTGAAAACCAAGGATCAAAAAATAAGTAGAATTTTTCTACTCTTGTTTTGAATAGTTTTGCGGGTATAAAATGACCTAGTTCGTGTAAAACTACTAGAATTGATAAACTCATTAAGAGTTGTGATGCTTTTATTAAAAAATCCATTTATAATAATTCGTTTGCTAATATTCGTGTTTCTTTGTTTGTTGCTACATAATCCGCCAATGTAGGATTGGAAACAAAAGTAATTTTTTCCATACAATCGGCAATTAAATCAGACATATTTAAAAACCCAATTTTATCTTTCAAAAAAGCAGCTACTGCAATTTCGTTTGCTGCATTCAAAATACAGGGCATATTTCCTCCTTTGTCCATAGCATTATAGGCCAATTGTAAATTACGGAAAGTTTCCAAGTCAGGCTTTTCAAAAGTTAAGTTAGGGTAATCCATAAATGAAAAACGCTTGAATGTATTTTTAAGCCTTTCAGGAAATCCTAAAGCATATTGTATAGGTAGTTTCATGTCTGGCACACCTAATTGTGCTTTTATTGAACCATCTTCAAATTGTACGGCAGAGTGAATGATAGATTGAGGGTGAACAATTACATCAATCTGTTCTGCCGTTAAATCAAACAGCCACTTTGCTTCAATTACTTCTAACCCTTTGTTCATTAAACTAGCACTATCAATTGTAATTTTAGCTCCCATTTCCCAATTAGGATGTTTTAGTGCTTGGGCTTTTGTTATGTTAAGCAAATCATTTTGTAACCTTCCCCTAAAAGGACCGCCTGAGGCTGTTAAATATATTTTTTCAATAGGGTTGTAAGTTTCACCAACTAGGCATTGAAAAATAGCTGAATGTTCAGAATCAACAGGGTAAATTTTAACCCCATTTTCAAGACATAATTTTGTGATTAAATCTCCAGCAACAACCAAAGTTTCCTTGTTTGCTAAGGCAATTGTCTTTTTAGCTTTTATCGCTCTAATGGTGGGTTTTAATCCTGAGTATCCTACCAAAGCCGTAAGTACAACATCAATATTTTCTCCTTCAACCACTTCCTCTAATGATTGTTGACCTGCAAATACTTTTATACCTAGTTTAAAAAGAGCATCATCCACCTCTTTGTATTTTTCTTCATTGGCTATAACAACCGTATTTGGCTTGAATTTTATAGCTTGTTCAATCAGTAGTTTACTATTATTATTTGCGGTTAATACTTCAACTTCAAACAAATTTGAATGTTCACTAATTACCTCTAAAGCCTGGGTTCCAATTGAGCCGGTAGAACCTAGTATTGCGATTTGTTTTTTCTTTCCCTCCATTAAAATACGTTTAATTTATCGGCTATCTGCCTGTCATTTGCCAATCTTGGAACTTTGTTTTGTCCGCCTAACTTTCCTATTGATTTCATATAATCTCTGAAACCATTTTTATTAATTTTTGTAATGAGTAAGGGTTTTAAAATTCCCCCATTAATTAAGTCCTTGTAATACGTATTGTGTTTTTGCAAAGTGTTGTCAATCATCTCACTAAAAACAGCCATATTTTCAGGTTCTTTTTCAAACTCTACTAACCACTGATGATAAGGTAATCCGCTTTCAGGGGTTACTTGTGGAGCTACATGAAACTCATTAACCTGTGCAGGAATCTTTGCAATAGTTTCCTGTAATGATTTTTCTACTTCTTCAGCAATAACGTGTTCCCCAAATGCTGAAGTGAAATGCTTAATTCTACCACTCACGACTATTCTGTATGGGTAAATTGAAACAAATTTTATGGTGTCCCCAATATTATAACCCCACAGTCCAGCATCCGTATTTAGGATAATGACATAATTTACGCCAACCTCTACATCAGCTAAGGAAATACGAGTAGGATTCTTGTTAAAAAATTCTTCTGATGGAATAAATTCATAAAATATTCCATGATTAACACAAAGCAACATCCCCTTTTCTGTTTGGGAGTCTTGATAGGCAATAAAGCCTTCAGAAGCAGGGTATAATTCTATTCCATCTACTTTTTTTCCGATTAACTTTTCAAAAGTTTGTCGATAAGGTTCATAGTTTACCCCTCCGTATATAAACAAGTCAAATTTTGGAAAAATATCTTTAATTAGTTTTCCGGTTTTATCTTGTAATTTTTCAAAATACATTTGAACCCAAGGAGGAATTCCTGAAATTAAACTCATATTCTCATCAAGTGTTTCCTTTAGAATTGCATCTACTTTATCTTCCCAATCTTCAATGCAATTGGTTTCATAAGAAGGTAATTGGTTTTTTTTCAAATAAGATGGTGTGTGATGAGCCACAATTCCTGAGAGCCTTCCTGTAAGGATATCTCCTGTTTTACTTAGTTCAGGACTTCCCTGTAGGAAAATCATTTTACCATTAACAATAGATGTATTTTTAGTTTCAGCGATATAACTTAGTATTGCATCACGAGCAGCGGTAATATGGTGTGGCATACTTTCTTTGCTAATTGGAATGTACTTTGTCCCTGAAGTTGTCCCTGAAGTTTTACAAAAATAAAGAGGTCTTCCAGGCCAAAGCACATCTTTTTTGCCATCAATTATTTCTTGTACATAAATTTTCAGCTCTTCATAGTCTCGTACAGGAATATTTTTTTTCCAATCAGAATAATTTAAGATTTCTGAAAATTTGTGGTCTTTTCCAAATTTTGTATTTTTAGCCTTATTTACTAATGACAGTAAAAGGGCATTCTGAACTTTTACAGCATTTTTCTTCCACTTTCTGTTCTTTTTAACAATTTGTTTTGCAAACGGGAGGCTGAGTAATGATTTTAATCCCATTTTTTAAAAAGAAATATAATTTTCAGGGTTAACAGGAACTCCTTTGTGCCAAAGTTCAAAATGCAGATGTGGGCCTGATGAAAGTTCTCCAGAATTTCCAATAATAGCAATGTGATCACCCGCATTTACATAATCACCCACCGATTTTAATAAAACAGAGTTGTGTTTGTAAAAAGAAAGATAGTCATTCTTGTGTTGCACACCTATAACATTTCCCGTTTCATATGCCCAATGACTAATAATTACTGTTCCCTCTAGAACACTTGAGATTCTTGATTTTTCTTTGGCCACCAAATCAATTCCAAAATGTTTTGTTTTGTTGTTATATCCGTCACTTATCAAACCAGTAAGAGGAGTGAAAAACATTAAATTAGTATTATTTTTTGTGTTGTCATTTTTATAAATGGAACTTTTATCTTCCGTCTCTACCTTTACACGAAAGAGAGAGTCTTCTTTTGATTTTTCAAATGAAATTGGAATTTGAGTATTCGTTATTTCTTCATAATTTTCTGGAGTTACAAGTACTTCACCATTAATTATTTTATTTAAGTTTTCAAGATAAATACTTCTGTTAAGTAAAATTGCTTCAAGGGAGTCTGATTTTATATTTAACTCAATTAATCCTTTTTGCACCTCAACAGATGATTTTCCAGGAACATATTCGCTTAATGGAGTATAAGCAATTAATAACATTGTGCTAAAAAAGCAGAAAAACACAAGGGTAACTACAAAAGCAATAACATTTATTCGCGTTAACTTTACAGATAACTTTTCTTCAAAAGAATTATCTGTCATTATCACAAAACGGTATTTGTGAAATAATTTAGACCAATATTTTTCTCTACCTTCTTTATCTTGCATAATGTTTGCAAATATCATAAAATTATGAGCATATTTGCGAGAATTTTACGATTAGCGGTAAAATAATTTTAATTAAAAGAAGTTTAGTAACCAAGTGAAGATAATTACACAACATATAGTAAGAGTTTTTTTAGTGATATTTCTTTTATTTTCATCAGGATGTTCTACCAAAAAAAAGTCTTGGGTTAATCGTCAGTTTCATAATACAACAGCTAAGTACAATGGGTATTTTAATGGAAATGAAAGTATTAAAAATGGAATAAGAAAATTAGATGAAAGTTTTGTTGATGACTACACGACTATCCTTCCTGTTTTTAAAACAGGTGATTTAAAAAAATCAAAGAGTATCCATAGTTACATGGACAAGGCGATTAAGAAAGGGTCTATTGTTATTCAAAAACATTCCATGAAAATTAAAGGAAAGGAATACTGCAAGTGGATTGATGATAATTACCTCATGGTTGGAAAATCATATTTCTATAAAGGAGAGTTTGAAGATGCAATAAAAACATTTAGCTTTATAAAAAACGAGTACAAAAACAATGAAATTCAATTTGACGCTTCATTGTGGTTAGTTAGAGCTTTAGTTGAAAAAAAAGACTTCATGACGGCTGATGTCGAGTTAGATGAATTGACTAATAACCGGAAGTTTCCAAAAAAATTAGATTTTGACTTGGCTAAAATAAGCGCAGATTTTTATTTACAACAAGCTAATTACCCATTAGCATTAGAGCAGTTATTGAAAATTGATAAGTTAGTAAAAAGGAAAAACAAAAAAGTACGCTTTAACTACATTATGGCACAGCTTTACCAGCAGAAGAGCAATTACAGAAGTGCCAAAAAAAAATACGAGCAAGTTCTTAAGTCCAGCCCTGAGTATGAGATGGTGTTTAATGCTAAAATGAACCTAGCGCGCTCATTAGAATCAGGAAGTAGGGACAATCAAAAAATGCGTCAGAACCTGCTTAAAATGACTAAGGATGATAAGAATAAGGAGTATTTGGATCAAATCTATTTCACTCTGGCTGAAATGGATATTAATAATTCTGATACACTTGCTGCTATTGATAATTACCTACTCTCAACGTATAATAGTATTGAGAATAATACCCAAAAATCATTATCTTTTTTAGCTCTTGCCAGAATTGATTATAATCGATCTTTATATAAGGAAGCTAAGGTTAATTATGATAGTACTTTATTTTATATGGATGAAGATTTTAGGAAGTATGAGGGCGCAAAAGTAAAACATGAAATTCTTCAAGAGTTAGTTTATAACTTGGATGTTATCTCTTTACAAGATAGTTTACAAGCTTTAGCCTCACTTCCAAAGGCTAAGCTTTCTCAGCTTATTAGCCAACTAATACAAACTGAGATTAAAAAAGAAAGTGAGGCTTTAGAGGTTGAGCGTTCCAAGCAGCAAATGCTGTATGAAAACAATAGAAATGGAGGAAAGGGTGAGCAGTTTGGAAATAATACTTCTGGAGGGAAATGGTATTTTTACAACCCCGCAACCTTAAGCTTTGGGCTTTCAGAGTTTAGAAAAATATGGGGAAAAAGAAAATTAGAAGATGATTGGAGAAGAAAAGACAAAAAAATAGTCAATGTATTTGTAATAGATTCTATAGCAACAGATAGTGAAGAGGTAGTAACTAAAAATAAAAAAGACCCTAATTATTACTTAGAAAAATTACCTAAAACGGATGAAGATTTTGCTAATTCAGA
>CATEYX010000062.1 GCA_949511925.1 Cryomorphaceae bacterium
TGATATTTTAAAGATATTATTCATTTTGATTATAATTTGGTTATTAAATAAAAAAAGCTGCCATCAAAGATAGCAACTTTTTTATTATTCAATATATTTTATTGATTAAACAAGCACATTACCGTTTGCTTTAGCCTCAGCTAAAACAGCAGCAATACCTTTTTTATCAATTGTTCTTAATGCATTTACTGAAACTTTTAAAATAATTGTTTCACCAGTTTCAGGAATAAAAAACTTTTTAGTTTGTAAATTCGGATAGAACTTTCTTTTTGATCTATTCTTAGCGTGAGAAACATTGTTCCCTACCATTACTTTCTTTCCTGTTATTTGACAAATTCTTGACATATCTTCTTAATTTAGGGCTGCAAATATACAATCTAATCTAAATAAATTGAAATTTATTACTGTTTTTTTATTTTAGTATAAAGCAGGTCCAAAGCACTTTCAGAAGCCTGATTAACAACAGATTGTCTGTTTCCTGAAAAAACAAAGCGACTAACCACTACACCCTCTGCACTTGCAATAGCAATAAAAACAGTTCCAATTGGATTTTTATTTGTCCCACCAGTAGGGCCAGCATAGCCACTTGTCGCTACAGCAAAGTCTGCATCAAATTTTTCCAAAACACTTTTAGTCATCTGCTCAACAACCTCAGCACTAACCTCAGTTTTTTCATCAATAATTGACCGACTAACTCCTAGAGTTTTTGTTTTAATCTCATTCTGATAAGCTATAACACCTCCTTTAAAATAAGAAGAACTACCTGAAACGGTAGTTAATTTGTAAGCAATTAAGCCTGCAGTACAACTTTCAGCAACTGCAACACTTACTCCTTTTTCAATACATAATTGCTGTAAATTATTTAGCAATGACATTTATTAGAAACCAATAGTTGGTCCTGTCAAATGTTTTTGTTCTTTAGGACGAATACTCATCACAGGAATTTCAGAATTATTAATAATATATCTAGCAGTAACACTTATGTTATTAGACAATGTTAATTCCTCCTTTTTAGTCATTATCATAATTAAATCAGCATCAAAACGCTTTTCATATTTAAAAACAAAATCACCTAAAGTTTGTTTTTTCTCTCCCTCAACCAATTCAGCAGTACATTTTACTCCAGCATCAGTAATGAATTTTTTTACTTGATTGATGTTTTTAATTAGTTTTTCTCTTACCTCTTGATTATCTCTAAGCACTACCGAAACTAAACGAATAGTTGCATCCCAATATCTAGCGTACTCTAAAGCGTAAGTAACCTTTTCCTTTGTTTGTTTTTCCAAATCAAGTGGGAGAATAATATTCTCGCAACCTTCCCTATGATCTTTACCCTTTATTGTAACCACAGGACAATGTGCCAGCCTTACTACACGCTCAGCATTAGAACCCATTATTTTTTTAGCTTTACCAGCCGACCCATCAGTCCCCATTATAATCAAATCAGCTGAAATCATTTCAGCCACTTCATTAATTTGGTTATATACTTTTCCTTTAGCTACCAAAGTTTCAACATGAACACCATATTTATCACCATACTCTTTCCCTATTTCCTGTAGCTTCTGATTTACCTTTAGCTGTAATTCATGACTTTTATCATCTAAAAACAAAGACTGCATCATACTTTGATCTTCAACTACTGAGAGTAAAACTACTTCAGATTTTTTAATTTTTGCTAAATTAAAGGCTTGAGCTAGAGCAATCATAGATTGTGCTGAAAAACCAATAGGAACTAATATTTTACTTGCTGATATTGACATATTATTTATATTTTTGACAATACAAAATTACATATTTATATGCATATAATAGCAGAGACCGAATTAATACTTACTCCAGAAAATAAAATTTACCATCTCAATTTATCTAAAGATGAAATTGCTGACGATATAATACTAGTTGGAGATCCTGATAGAGTGAGCGTAGTTTCAAATAAATTTGACCATATTGAACATAAAATACAGAATAGAGAATTTGTTACCCACACAGGAATTTTAAATGGGAAAAGAATTAGTGCAATAGCAACTGGAATTGGTCCTGACAATATTGATATTGTCGTTAATGAACTTGATGCATTAGTGAATATTGATTTTAAAACCCGAACCATAAGTAAGAATAAGAAAACCCTTAACCTTATTCGCTTAGGTACTTCAGGGGCCTTACAGCAAGATATTGAAGTTGATTCCTTTCTAGTTTCATCTTTTGGATTAGGGTTTGACAACATTGCTCATTTCTATGAATCAGAAGAAATAATTGAAAAGGAGATGAGTAGTAAATACAAGCTACATGCTAGCTGGCCAGAAAATTTATCAAACCCCTATATTGTAAAAGCATCAGACAATCTGCTTTCACTTTTTCCTGATATAAAAAAAGGAATAACAGCAACTGCACCAGGCTTTTACGGACCTCAAGGAAGAACCTTAAGATTAAGCCCCAATATTACCAACTTACATGAAAAGATGGAAAGCTTTAATTATACTGAAAATAGAATTACAAATTTTGAAATGGAAACTTCTGCTCTATATTATTTAGGACAATCTCTTGGGCATAATACGTTAACAATATGCGCTATAATAGCTAACCGACTTACAAAAGAGTACAGTAAGGATTACAAAAAATCAGTAGAAAAAATGGTAGACTTAGTGCTTAAAAGGATCTGTTAGCAGTTATCGCAACACTCTTCAGCTTGCACTAGTTTGCATGAATAAACTGCCAAAATAGCCCCAAGGATTGTCGCTACAACATACAACCATAAATGAGTTAAGTTTCCTGAAAAAATTGCTGGAGCTATAGACCTAGCAGGATTCATAGAAGCCCCGCAAATAGGCCCTGCAAAAGTAGCCTCAAAAGCAACTACTCCACCAACAGCTAAGGCAGCCGTAATTCCCTTTTCCTTTGACCCAGTTGAAACATTCAGAATCACAAACATTAAAATAAAAGTCAAAATAAACTCCAA
>CATEYX010000063.1 GCA_949511925.1 Cryomorphaceae bacterium
CCTTTCATTTTATCAGTTAATTTAATGATGTATCAGAAATGTATCATTATTAAAGAATATTAGCACTTAATTTGTTCTTTATGCTAACTTTTAAATTAATAAAGATCTGGAAAATGAATAAAATTAAAAGACGAATCTTAAAGAAAATAACCACTGAAAAACAAGGTTTTATAATTCAGGGTTTAGAAGAAAATTCTTTACTTTCAAAAAAATTAGAATTAACCAATAGAAAAATTTCAACTATAATTTTTTCATTCATAATCTTTTTAATAATTTTTAATGTTGAAGGTTTTATTGCAGAGTATAATTCTCCAAACTTTTACTTTGGAAAGTATTTTTTTAATCACATTTATTATGTTTTAATTTCATTATTTTTTTTAATATATTTTTTAATTGCTAGAATTAATTACTATACAATAAAAATTGATAATCATTTAATCGACATTAAAATTTACCGAACTGTTATTGGTCTTTTGAAACCTAAAAGTCTCGTCAATGTTTCTCATGAAATGCTCACGCATTTTTTCTTTTATAATAGATCCTTTTCATTCAATAAATCATTAATGTTAAAAATAAAAACTAATGATGAAGAAATAGTTAAATTGAATTTTAATCTTTCATTTCTATCAAAAAAAGATGAACAAAAGATAAAAAGATTTTTAGAAAAAATAATTAAACAAAACAAATTAAAAGAAGATCTTAAATAAAATTAGATGTTAGAGTATTCTTTTATTTAACAATAATTTTAATAAAATAAATTAATGATTATTACATATTTAAATATTTTTTATTCTTTCATATCTGCATTGTTGATTTGCTATATTGCTATTCCAAAGCTTATATATTTTGCACTAAAATTAAAATTATTAGATACTGCAGGAGACAGGTCTTCTCATAAAGTTAGTACACCTTTTTTTGGCGGTATTGCTATTTTTACTGGGGTTATTTGCTCATTATTATTTTGGTCAGATAATTTCGAAAATATTCAGTTCATTTTAGTAAGTATTTTAATTGTTTTTATTGTTGGTCTTATTGACGATTTACGAGCTATTTCAGCTTTCAAAAAGTTAATTGGTCAAATCTTAGCTACTTTAGTTTTAATTTTTCTTGGTGATCTTCAAATTGATAGTATGCATGGGGTTTTAGGGGTGCATGATTTACCTATTTGGGCAAGTGTATCTTTTACTATTTTTGTCGTAATTGTTATTATAAATGGGTTTAATTTAATTGATGGTATTGATGGTTTAGCAGGAGGGTTAGGCTTAATCTCTTCTCTTTCATTTGGAGTTATTGCTATAATAATTGGTCAAGTAGATATAGCTTTAATTGCTTTTTCTTTATCGGGTGCTTTAGTTGGGTTTTTAAGGTTCAATATTTTTCCTGCCAGAATATTTATGGGTGATACGGGTTCTTTGGTTGTTGGAATGATTTTATCTGTTTTAGCAATTAATTGTATTAAATATGGACTAGTAAATGAAAACTATTCACTGCCTCAAATAGGACCTTTATTAGCAATCTCATTATTAGCAGTTCCGCTTTTTGATTCTTTGAGAGTTTTTATTGTTAGAGCAATTAATGGTAATGGAACTTTAACTGCAGCAAGAGATCATGTTCATCATGCCTTCATAGATTTAGGTGTTGGACATAAATACACTAGTTTAATATTGTTTAGCGTTTCAGCAATTATTATCGTACTTACTTATTTACTTATAAAGCTGAATATAAACATAAATATTAGTATTGCTGTATTAGCTGTGTTTAGCTATGCATTATGGCTTATTCCATACTATATGCTGAAATCTAAATCAAAATAGAATTTTTTGAATGAATGGGTTTTATTTTACTAGCACTTACCGTATTAATTTTGAATTTCATATTAAAACAGAGATAGTTGCTATTGCTAATTTTTAATTAAGTTACACTTCAATTAACACGCAACAATTTCTATCTTTGCCAACCTTAAAAATAATAGTTATGGCATTAAAATGTGGAATTGTAGGTTTACCAAATGTTGGAAAATCAACATTATTTAATTGTTTATCAAAAGCAAAAGCGCAGTCAGCAAATTTTCCTTTTTGTACTATTGAACCTAACGTTGGAATTATGTCAGTGCCAGATGATAGACTAGAGGCTTTGTCGGCTATAGTAAATCCTGAAAGAGTAATGCCTACCACAGTTGAAATTGTTGATATTGCTGGCCTTGTGAAAGGAGCTAGTAAAGGTGAGGGTTTAGGAAATAAATTTTTAGGAAATATTAGAGAAACCAATGCCATAATACATGTGTTAAGGTGTTTTGATGATGATAATATTATACATGTTGATGGTTCTGTTGACCCAGTAAGGGACAAAGAAACGATTGATATGGAATTGCAGTTAAAAGATTTGGAAGCGTTAGAAAAATTGCGTGATAAAAATGTACGTACTGCAAAATCAGGCGATAAAGAAGGACAAAAAATATTAGCTACTTGTGAGAAATATATTGCTCATTTGGAATCAGGGAATTCCGCAAGAAGTGTAGATGCTACTGAGGATGAACTAGAAATAATTGAAACGTTACAACTTATAACAGCAAAGCCTGTAATGTACATGTGTAATGTTGATGAAGAGTCGGTAAAAACAGGTAACAAGCATGTAGCGGCAGTTAAAGAAGCTGTGAAAAATGAAGATGCTGAAGTGCTTTTAATCGCAACAGCTATTGAAGCTGAAATTGCAGAATTAGAAGATGTTGAAGAGCAGTTAATGTTTTTAGAAGAACTAGGCCTTGAAAAACCTGGGGTACACTATTTGATACAATCTACTTATAAATTACTTAACCTACAAACTTACTTTACCGCAGGAGTAAAAGAAGTAAGAGCTTGGACAATAACGGAGGGTACTAAGGCACCACAAGCTGCAGCAGTAATCCATACTGATTTTGAAAAAGGATTTATTAGAGCTGAAGTAATGGCGTATAATGACTTTGTTACTTTAGGTTCCGAACAAGCGTGTAAGGATAATGGAAAGCTATCAGTTGAAGGAAAGGATTATGTAGTAAAAGATGGTGATATCATGCATTTCCGATTTAATGTCTAGTAAAAGCGATTCGTTTTAAATTTTAGACCTTTTAATGTAATCCGTTTTTATAATCCAATTACCAAATAAACCTTAAATTCTCGGTTGAAAACCCTGTTAATAACGCATCTCTAGTTTTTTAAATTAATTTCATTAGTGTTTTATATTTGCGCTCTATCATAATGATAGTTGTAAATAAGGATAAAAATGGCTGAAGAAAATTATAATGAGGATAGTATCCGATCGCTTGATTGGAAGGAGCATATTCGATTACGCCCTGGAATGTATATTGGGAAAATGGGTAATGGTTCCTCACCTGATGATGGTGTTTACATACTTTTGAAAGAGGTGATTGACAACTCTGTTGATGAGTTTGTGATGGGAAATGGAAAGACTATTGAGGTTACCGTTAAGAATAATAAGCTCTCAGTTCGTGATTATGGTAGAGGAATTCCACTTGGAAAAGTAGTAGATTGTGTGTCAAAAATTAATACAGGAGCCAAGTACGATTCCAAAGTATTTAAAAAATCAGTTGGGCTTAATGGAGTAGGGACAAAGGCAGCTAATGCTCTTTCCTCTTATTTTCGTATTCGTTCTATCCGTGATGGGAAAAGTAAGTTAGTTGAGTTCGAGCAAGGAAACATCATAAATGAAGAGCCAATACAAGAAAACAGCAGCAGAAAAGGTACTAAAGTAACCTTTATTCCTGATGAAGAACTGTTTGGGAAATACCGATTCATTAATGAGTACATAGAGAAAATGATGTGGAATTATTGTTACCTTAACCCAGGGTTGACAATAATGTTTAATGGTGAAATTTTTTATTCTGAAAATGGACTGTTTGACCTTTTGGAACAACGAACAGATGCCGAAATGTTGTATCCAATTATTCACTTAAGAGGTGATGATATTGAAGTGGCAATTACGCATTGTAAAAATCAATATTCTGAGCAGTATTACTCTTTTGTTAACGGGCAACATACTGTTCAGGGAGGTACGCATCAAGTTGCTTTTAGGCAAGCATTGGCAAAAACTATAAGAGATTTTTACGGTAAAAATTATGATGCTTCAGATATAAGGCAAGCGGTAAATGCAGCTGTTAGTATTAAAGTAATTGAACCTATATTCGAGTCTCAAACCAAAACCAAACTGGGATCAACCGAAATGGAACCAGGTGGAGTAACGGTACTTACTTTTATTCAAGATTTTCTAAAAAAAGAATTGGATAATTATTTGCATAAAAACTCTGATGTTGCTGATGCAATACAACAAAAAATACAAATAGCCGAACATGAGCGTAAAGCCATGGCAGGGATTAAGAAACTAGCAAGAGAAAGAGCAAAGAAGTCCAGTTTGCACAATAAAAAACTTAGGGATTGCAGGGTTCATTATAATGATCAAAAAAAAGAAAATAGAGCTGATTCAACTCTTTTTATTACTGAGGGTGATTCGGCTTCTGGTTCCATTACCAAAACGCGTGATATCAAAACTCAAGCAGTGTTTAGTTTAAGAGGGAAACCCTTAAATTCTTTTGGGCTAAGTAAGAAGGTAGTGTACGAAAATGAGGAGTTTAATTTACTGCAAGCTGCCTTAAATATTGAGACAGGAATAGATGATTTGCGATACAATAAAATAGTAATTGCTACTGATGCTGATGTTGATGGAATGCATATTCGCCTGTTATTAATTACTTTCTTCTTGCAGTTTTTTCCTGAATTAATAAAAGAAGGACATGTTTACATACTAGAAACACCACTATTTAGGGTTCGAAATAAAAAGAAAACCTATTACTGTTATAACGAGCAAGAGCGTAAAGATGCAATTGCTGATATTGGTGTTAATGCTGAAATTACTCGATTTAAAGGTTTGGGAGAAATATCGCCAAATGAATTTAAACATTTTATTGGTGAAAAAATGCGTCTGGATCCTGTAATACTAGGAAAAGATGTTACTATTCAGGATTTGTTAAAGTACTATATGGGTAAAAATACTAAAGAAAGACAGGATTTTATAATTGAGAATTTAAGAGTTGAAGAAGATATAATTGATGTCTAGAACAAATTTAATATCGACCAATAGGAAATTTACAATAGTTATTTTCTTAGTAATGCTTTTTTTAGTGCTGATTCCTCTATTAGCTTTTGTTATAGTATATGCTTTTCCTAATTTAGCTTTTGGAGATTATTTAATTAATAATATTGTTTATGTTTTTATTTCAACACTTGTTTTATTCTATTTTGTAATAGCTCGTATAAATTATTATACATTAGATATTGACTCTTATGTAATTGATATTAAAATTTATAGATCAGTTATTGGTGCTTTTAAGCCTAAAGATTACATTGATATATCTCATGATATGTTTGTAGATTTTTCTTTTTTTAATCGCTCTTTTTCATTTAATAAAACCTTAATGATAAAGATTGAGAATGATTCAGGAAAAAGAATAGTAAAGCGTTTTAATTTATCGTTTTTATCAGAAAATGAGGAACGTAGAATAAGTAAAGTTTTAAAAAAAATAATTGCAAAAAATAGCTAATGGAAGAAGATGGAATTGCAAATAGCAATGAAGGTGAGCAGGAAGTGATTCACCTTTCAGGAATGTACCAAAACTGGTTTTTGGACTATGCATCCTATGTAATACTTGAGCGTGCTGTACCTCATGTTTATGATGGATTGAAACCTGTACAAAGGCGTATTCTTCATTCTTTAAAGGAATTAGATGATGGTAGGTATCATAAGGTAGCC
Organism: Cryomorphaceae bacterium; assembly: GCA_949511925.1. GTDB lineage: Bacteria > Bacteroidota > Bacteroidia > Flavobacteriales > BACL11 > UWMA-0277. The sequence continues at coordinate 5,800 of CATEYX010000063.1, forward strand.
AATGTAATTGGTCATACTATGAAATACCATCCTCACGGTGATGCCTCAATTGGTGATGCTATGGTGCAAGTTGGGCAAAAGGAATTGCTACTGGACATGCAAGGAAACTGGGGGAATACTGCTACAGGAGATAGGGCAGCAGCACCTAGGTATATTGAGGTACGTTTAACTCCCTTTGCATTGGATGTTGTTTACAATAAAAAAATAACAAAATGGTCATCTTCTTATGACGGTAGAGGGAAAGAACCACAAACCTTACCTGTTAAATTTCCGCTACTATTAGCACATGGTGTTGAGGGTATTGCTGTTGGGCTTTCTACAAAAATTTTGCCTCATAATTTCAATGAACTAATTGATGCTTCTATAAAAGTATTAAAAGGAATAAAACCTAAAATATATCCTGATTTTTTAACAGGAGGTTCAGCCGATTTTAGTCAATATAATGATGGGAAAAGAGGAGGTAAAGTAAGGGTTAGAGCAAAAATATTTCAAGAAGATAAGAACACACTTATTATCTCAGAATTACCTTTTTCTACTACCACCACTTCATTGATTAACTCTATACTTAAAGCAAACGAGAAAGGGAAAATTAAGATAAAAAAGGTAGAAGATAATACGGCTGAACATGTAGAGATTGCAATTACTATTCCTCCTGGTATTTCACCTGATAAAACTATAGATGCTTTATATCGTTTTACTGATTGTGAGATTTCTGTTTCTCCACTTTCATGTGTTATTGAGGACAATACACCAAAATTTTTGGGTATCTCTGAAATACTAAAACAGTCTACTGATCACACGCTTAATTTATTAAAGCAAGAGTTAGAAGTAAACTTGAATGAATTACAAGAAAAATGGCATCATTCATCATTAGAGCGTATTTTTATTGAAAACAGAATTTATCATAAGATAGAAGAGCTGGATAATTGGAGTGAGATTATTAGTACAATTCATACTGAACTGAAACTATTTGCAAAGTATTTATTGCGTGCAGTAACGGATGAGGATGTAGAGAGATTAACAGAAATAAAGATTAAGAAAATAACTAAGTTTGACATTAATAAAGCAAAAGAAGAGTTATTGAAATTGGAAGATAGGATAGCTGAAATAAAAGGATGCTTAGCTAACCTTACTGATTATGCTATTGACTATTTCAAAAATCTGAAAAAGAAATATGGCAAAGGAAAAGAGCGTAAAACTGAAATAAAGATTTTTGAAAGCATTGATGCAACAAAAGTAGTTGTGGCAAATAAAAAGCTTTATATAAATAAGGAAGAAGGTTTTATAGGTACCGCTATGAGAAAGGACGAGTTTGTTTGTGACTGTTCTGATATTGATGATATAATAGTATTCCGAAAAAATGGTGTAATGCAGGTGGTAAAGGTGGATAATAAGGTGTTTGTAGGTAAAGATATTATCTATTGTGCAGTCTTTAAAAAGAAAGATGAACGTACAATTTATAACATGATTTATAAAGATGGTGCTTCAGAAAACACTATGATGAAGCGCTTTCCTGTCACATCAATTACTAGAGGAAAGGATTATAATTTAACCAAGTCCGAGAAAGGAAGTAAAGTAATCTATTTTACAGCTAACCCCAATGGAGAGGCTGAAACAGTAACCGTACATCTAAAAAAGTTAGCTAAACTAAAAACCTTAAAAATTGATATTGATTTTTCATCATTATCCATTAAAGGCAAGGGTGCAGGAGGAAATATTGTTTCAAAAAATTCTATACGAAAAATTGAACTTAAATCAGAAGGTCTATCTACTCTTTCTGCTCGTAAGATATGGTTTGATGATAATGTGCAAAGGCTAAATGTTGAAGGTAGAGGTGATTTGCTAGGAGCTTTTAAAGCGCAAGATAAAATATTGACGATTAAGCAAAGTGGGGAGTTGGAATTAAAGTCTTTTGATATTAGTAATCATTTTGATGAGGATATGATTTTAATAGAACAGAATAATGTCAAAAAGCCAGTTACTGCTATCTATTTTGATGGAATAAAAAAGGACCACTATGTAAAACGATTTTTAGTTGAAAATACTATGAGTAAGTTTAGTTTTATAACTGAACATGAGGAAAGTTTACTTGAGTTAGTAAGTACTGATTGGAGGCCTCAGGTAGAATTAATTTTTCATAAGGAAAAAGGAAAAGACAGACAAACAGAAATAATTAATCTGGAGGATTTTATTAGTGTAAAAGGAGAAAAAGCTTTGGGAAACAAACTAACTTCCAAAAAGATAAAAGAGATTAATTTATTAGATCCATTGCCTTACACTGAGATTATTGATATTGAAGAGGAAGAATTAGTTTCTGATGATATTGATATTGGACAGGAGGAAGTAGTTGCTGAGGTTATTGAGCAAGAAACTGTTGATGAGGTTACTGAGGAAATAATAGATGATGTTACCACTGAGGTTGAACTGAATATAACAAATGAATCAGTTGAACAGATAACGCCAGAAAAAAAGGATGATAACGATACTGAAGGACAGATTACACTAGATTTATAATTGAACGCATAAGATGAAAAATCTCCTACTTTAAATAAAAAGGAATTTCTTTTATCTTTGCAAAAAAAACGAGAAATGAAAAGAATTTTATTTGTGTTAATGATGCCATTAATGGTATTAGGGCAAAGCAGTTTTAACTTAGGTTTAATAGGTAGTTATGAATGGTCTTCAACAGAGGGTAGTGATATTTGGGGTTGGGTTGATCCTGTTGATGGTGCAGAATATGCATTGGTTGGGCTTAATGATGGTTTCGCTTGTGTTGACGTTTCTAATCCATCAAATCCTGTTCAGGAATTCTATATATCAGATATTAATTCCACTTGGAGAGATGTAAAGACTTGGGGGAATTATGCCTACATAACTACTGAGGCTGATGCTGGTTTATTAATTGTTGATTTGACAGATATGACAGGAGCTACTTATTGGCATGTTAGCATCTTCACTAACCCTGCAAATGGAAGTTCTGTAGAGTTTACTGCTGCTCATAATTTATATATTGATGAAAATGGAATCTGCTATATTTTTGGAGCTTCTTCAGCAACTGGTGGAAGTCCTTCTGATGGAGCTATCTTTTTGGATGTAGCTGCTAATGCTACTGCACCTGATTATTTAGGGGAATGGGACGATCAATACATACATGACGGAATGGTTAGGGGAGATACTATGTATGCTGGTTGTATTTATGCAGGTGAGTTATTTGTTGTGGATGTAAGTGACAAGAATAATCCTAGTACATTAGGAACTCATAGTACGCCAAATGCCTTTACACATAATGCTTGGATAAGTGCTGATGGTGATTTTGTGTTTACTACTGATGAAAAATCAGATGCTTATTTAGCAGCATATGATATTACAAATATCAATAACATACAAGAAGTAGATAGAATTCAATCTAATGCAGGAGAGCTGTCAATACCGCATAACACTCATGTTGATGGCAATTTTTTAATTACTTCTTACTATCGTGATGGTACGACTGTGCATGATATTACCCATCCTAGTAACATAATTCAAGTTGCTTACTATGATTCATATATAGGTTCTGGAAATGGTTTTGATGGTTGCTGGGGGACTTATCCTTTTTTTCCTTCTGGAAATATAATTTCATCAGAAATAAATAGTAGTGCTAACCAATCAGCAAAACTAATGATTTACGAAAGAGGTTTTGTTCAGGCTTGTTATTTGGAAGGAAATGTAACAGATGCAGCAAATGGAAATAACCTTAGTGGTGCAAGTATTGAAATATTAAATACTGTATTATTGAATAATTCATCTTCTAACCTATTAGGTGAGTATGTAAGTGGTACGGCTAATGCAGCAACTTATGATGTTGTATTTTCAAAACCAGGCTATTTAGCTGATACTTTGTCTGCGAGTTTAACAAATGGAGTTATTACTATTTTGGATGCTGCGCTTCAACCTTTAGTTTCCTTTAATGCTGGAGGTATGGTAGTTGATGTTTCTGGAAATGGAATTGCTAGTGCCGAAGTAGTTATTTTTAATACTGACTTTACTTTCAATGCGACAACTGATGCAAATGGTAATTATACTATCAATAATATGTATGAAGGAAATTATGAAGTTATATCTGGACTTTGGGGATATATTACTTCTTGTAACAATGAATATATTATGCCTTCAATAATCAATACTATTACTTTAGAACAAGGATATTATGATGATTTTACTTTTGATTTTGGTTGGACTGTAAGTGGGGGTGTAACCTCAGCAAATGATGGGATATGGGAAAGAGGATTTCCTGAAGGAACTAGTGATCAAGGAGTGAATTATAATCCAGACGGAGATATTAGTGGAGATTGTACTGATTTTGCTTATGTAACGGGTTTACTTGCAGGTGGACAAATTGGGGATAATGATGTGGATGACTTTAATACTATACTAACTTCTCCAATTTTTGATTTAAGTGCAAATCAAATTCATTATATTAATTATTCTTCATGGTTTCAAAATAATTTTCCATGGGGCGGAGCGCCTAATGATAGTTTAACTATTAGCATTTCAAATGGAAGTACTATTAGTGTATTGGAAACAATTACTAGTAATTCTCCAAATTTAGGACAATGGAATTATAATTCTTTGGATATTTCACAATATTTAACACCTACAGCTACTATGCAGTTAATTATTGAGACAGCTGATTGGGATGCGTTAGGAGGGCATTGGGTTGAAGGTGGTTTTGATGAGTTTTCGATAACAAATGCACCAAATGCTATAGCTGATGAATCAATTCATGAAAAAGGAAAACTAATAAAAATTGTTGATGTATTAGGAAGAAAAATAATTGAATCAAATAACTCTCCTTCGTTTTACATTTATGAAAACGGAAGTGTAGAAAAACACCTTATAGTTGAATAATATGAAAAAGATTCTACTTTTTCTAGCATTCATTCCACTTTTAAGTTTTGGGCAATTAAAAAAGGAAGTGCTTTTTATAGGAAACTCTTATACTTACTATAATGATTTACCTGACCTTGTAAAGGAAATAGCCTTATCATTTGGTGATACCTTAGTGCATGAAAGTAGCACTCCAGGAGGTTCTAACTTTAATGCGCATAGCACAAATTCTCAATCACTTAGTAAAATTAATCAGCAGCAATGGGATTATGTTGTATTACAAGCCCAAAGCCAGGAACCTTCATTTTCTCCTTCTCAAGTAGCTAGTGATACTTATCCTTATGCTGAAATTTTGGTGGATTCTATTCTTGCTAACTCAAGCTGTACTGAACCTTTATTCTTTATGACTTGGGGTAGAAAGTATGGCGATCAGAGTAATTGTCAGTTTTACCCACCTGTTTGCACCTATACAGGTATGCAAAAAAGGTTACGTGAAAGTTATTTGGATATGTCATTTCTACATAATGCTAGTTGTTCGCCAGTGGGACTGGCTTGGAAAAAATCTATTGCAATTGACAGTACAATTGACTTATATTCTACTGACAATAGCCATCCTAGTATTTATGGGAGTTATTTAGCTGCTTGTACTTTCTATGCTAGTATTTTTAAAAAAAGTGCTGTAGGTAGTAGCTATTGGCCAAATGCTATTGATTCGGCTACCGCATATAGTTTACAGGAAATAGGAAGCAATACAGTATTGGATAGCCTTGCGGTTTGGAATATTTTTAATGCCGATTTTGGTTTTCAGCAATTTAATGATAGTGTTTCTTTTACTAATCTGTCTTCGAATTACGAAAGTGTGCTTTGGAATTTTGGTAATGGAATAACCTCAACAGATGAAAACCCTACGCATACTTATGCTTTAAATGGTAGTTATACAGTTATCCTTTCGGCAATTACTAATGCAGCTTGTATTCAGGATACCCAAACAGTTAGTATTGTGGTAAACATAAACACTGCAATTGATGAATTGAAAGCGCCTAAGCAACTATTATTTGTTACAGATGTATTGGGTAGAAAAACCAACCCAACTAACAATGTACCTCTGCTGTATAGGTATGATGATGGGACGGTGGAGAAGAGGATAGTTATAGAATAATGAAAAAGTTTACTGTTATATTATTAGTTTTTTTTTGCATTTACAATTAATGCCCAAAATCTAATTTTGAATGGTAGTTTTGAACAGAATAATATTGTTCCTATGGGTAATTGTATGACTAATATCTCAAATAATGATTATACAAATTATATGCACTATTCAACTGCATTTTCTGTGTACGGGTCAATGGAAAGTTTTATTTATTTTGATTCATGTGTAACATATACAGGAGTTTATGCTGAGAATATTACACAGGATGGTAATTACTCTGTATTGTTAGGCTGTAAGGATACGATAGAAAATTCTATTTATTTTTTACAATATACTGCTTATTCATTAGAATTGACACAACAGTTAATGATTGGCTCATATTATAAGTTAATATGTTATAATAAAACATTTATTAATATCTTTAACAAAGGAAGGGTAGAGCTTGGGGTCTCAGAAGTAGATACAAGTATGGGTGTCATAATTGATACACTGGAATATTCTAATAATATTTGGAAAAGAAATGAAGTGATATTTAAAGTAAATAATAATGCTAAATTCTTAACAATGAGAGGTTTTGTTGAGTCGGGTAATCATGGGTGTTTGGTGGATAACTTTATACTTACCTTAGATAGTTTTGCAGTTTTAGGAGTAAATGAGCAGGCAGCAGAAAAGCAATTGCTTTACATAACAGATGTATTGGGTAGGCATAGTAAACCTACACTTAATGTACCTTTGTTTTACCGCTATGATGATGGTACTGTGGAGAAAATGATTGTTTTCGAGTGATAAAAAATTAACAATATAAATTTATACCTATGAAATTACTACTACCCTTATTTATTATGCTCTTATCTTTTTCGGCTAAGGCACAAACTGGAATAGCTATTTATACAAATTATGGTACTATTAATTTAGCGCTTTACGACACCTTAGTACCTAACACAGTAAGTAATTTTGTTAACCTTGTTAACCAAAAGTTTTATGACGGGGTTATTTTTCATAGAGTAATTGATAATTTTATGATTCAGGGGGGTGATGGTAATCCTTCACCTCCAGCAATTTTAGATGAATTTGATGTTTCATTAAGTAATATACAAGGAACAATTTCTATGGCAAATTCTGGTCCTAACACGGGGACTTGTCAATTCTTTATTAATCTGGTAAATAATACTTATCTTGATTATAATAAAGCCCCTTTAACTTCCAAACATCCTGTTTTTGGAACTACCATTAACGGCTTTGATATAGTTGAGAACATAGGTGATGTACAAACGAATGGGGATAATGCTCCTCTAATCCCAGTTGTTATGGATAGTGTGAGAGTAGTGAATCTGGTATTAGCAGTTTCTGATCATGGTGCAGTAAATAATAACCGAAAGCTAATTAAAGTAATTGATGCGTTAGGTCATGAAAGTAAAGTGACTACTAATAAGCCACTCTTTTATATTTATGATGATGGAGCGGTGGAGAAGAAATTGATAATTGAGTAATTTCATTGCGATAAAAGCTAGTTTTAGAAGCAATCTATTTCTTATTGAGATAGCTATATTTTGAACCAAAATTTGCTATGAAAAAAGAACAGAAAAGAAAATCCAAACATTTGTTCGGATTTTTTTATGTTTGTTAGATGATACAAAAACTTAACAATATAATTATTGAAGGTTCAGCAGGTAAGCCTATTTTGATTGATGCTAATTTTAAAGCAAATACACAAGCCAAGCAAGTAGTTGTTTTCTGTCATGGCTTTAAAGGGTTTAAGGATTGGGGGCCTTTTAATAAAATTGCAACTCATTTTGCAGACAGGGATATTGTGTTTGTGAAATTCAATTTTTCATTTAACGGAACAACAACAAAAGATCCCAATAATTTTGGTGATTTGAAAGCTTTTGGAAATAATAATTTCTGCAAGGAATTAGATGATTTAAGCTTAGTGTTGGATTGGATAGAGAATTGTCAGGAGCTAAAAGGAGAGATTGATACTTCCAAAATTTCATTATTTGGGCATAGTAGAGGTGGTAGCATTGCAATGTTAAAATCTGTAGAAGATAGTAGGGTGAAAAAAGTAGTTTCATGGGCTTCTCCTTCTAATTTTTTAGATAGATTACCAAAAAAAGAAAAATTAGCTAAATGGGAAGAATTAGGTATTGCCTATATTTATAATGGCAGAACAAAACAGAATATGCCAATGTACTTTCAGTTTTATGAAAACTGCGTAAAATTTGCTGAGCGTTTGAATATCCAAAATGCGGTATCTAAGATGAGTATTCCTCATTTACTTGTACATGGTAGTGATGACCCTACTGTTTTGCTTAGTGAGGCGGTGAATATTAAAAGTTGGAATACAAATACACACTTACATGTTATTGATGGAGCTAATCATGTTTTAGGAGGTTTTCACCCTTATGATTTAGAAAAATTCCCGAAAGATTTGCAAGAAGCAATTGATGTAACAATTAAATTTTTAAAAGGATAGGCGAGCTGAAGGTGTTTCGCTTTGGTCAGCAAAATCGTTATCTAAATATTTAAAATAACCAGTTATAGCAATCATAGCTGCATTGTCAGTGCAGTATTCAAATTTTGGAATGTAAAGCTGATAGCCTTTATCTATAGCTAACTTTTCTAATTCACTTCTTAAGTAAGAATTAGCAGATACACCTCCAGCTATTGCTAATTGTTTTATACCTGTTAGTTTTATTGCTTTCTCTAATTTCTTGAGTAAAATACTTACTATACTGTGCTGAATAGAAGCACATAAATCCTCCATATTCTCTTCAATAAATTTTGGATTTTTTTGTAAGTTATTCTGAATTTTATAAAGGATAGAAGTTTTAAGTCCGCTAAAGCTAAAATCTAACTCTTTTATTTTAGGTTTTCCAAATTCAAAAGCATGAATGTTTCCCTTTTTTGCGTGCTTATCAATGTGTGGCCCTCCAGGGTAGGGTAGTCCTAATATTTTTGCCGACTTATCAAAAGCTTCTCCTGCTGCATCATCAATAGTAGTACCAATTACTTGCATATTGCTATGGCTTTCAATTCTTACAATTTGAGTATGACCTCCTGAAACCGTAAGACATAAAAATGGAAATTTGGGCATAGGCTCTCCTTCATCAATAAAGTGGGATAGGATATGGCCTTGCATATGGTTCACTGCTATAAGAGGAATATTCATACCCATAGCAAAGGATTTTGCAAAAGAGCTTCCTACTAAAAGAGAACCTAATAGTCCGGGGCCTTTTGTAAAGGTAATAGCCGAAATATCTTCTTTGCTTATATTTGCTTTTTTGATTGCTGCATCTACAACAGGGATAATATTTTGTTGATGTGCTCTAGAGGCTAATTCAGGAACAACTCCACCATATAATGAATGTATCTGTTGGTTAGCTACAATATTTGATAATATTTTTTGTCCTTGTAAAATAGCAGCAGAAGTATCATCACAGGATGATTCTATTCCTAAAATAATAGGTTTTTTAGTCATTTAACTTTTTAAGAGCATGACCCATTTTATCTCTTTTTGTTTTTAAGTAAAATTCATTATGAATATTAGAATCTATTTCTAGAGCAACACTTTCTGTAATCTCAATTCCATAGCCAATAAGCCCAACTCTTTTTTTAGGATTATTACTTAGTAATCTTACTTTACTTACCTTCATTGCTCTTAATATTTGTGCCCCAACGCCATAATCTCTATCATCAGCGTTAAATCCTAATTCAGTATTTGCTTCTACAGTATCACGTCCTTTTTCCTGTAATTCATATGCTTTTAGTTTACCAAGTAGTCCAATGCCTCTACCTTCCTGATTCATATAAACTAAAACACCCTTACCTTCAGTTTCAATTTGTTTTAGTGCTGTTTGTAATTGAGGTCCACAATCACATCTGCATGACCCAAATATATCTCCTGTCATACAAGATGAATGTACTCTTACAAGCACGTCTTCATCTGCCTTCCATTCTCCTTTGTAGATGGCTAAATGTAATTGGCCGTTGGTTGTTTGTTTAAAAGCTTTCATTTTAAAATCACCATAATCAGTTGGTAATTGTATTTCAGCTTCTTCGGTTATCAGTGATTCATTTTTCATTCTATATTCTATTAAGTCCTTAATGGTTATAAATTTTAAATTAAACTTTTCAGCAATTTTATGTAATTCAGGGGTTCTTGCCATTGAACCATCCTCATTTAATATTTCAACAATAACACCTGCTGGTTCTAGCCCTGCAAGACGAGCTAAATCAACAGCAGCTTCTGTATGTCCTGCTCTTCTTAAAACACCTCCTTCTCGAGCCTTTAAAGGGAAGATGTGTCCAGGCTTACCTAGTTCATCAGGATTAATGTTAGGGTCAACAAGTGCCTTTACTGTTTTGGCTCTATCAGATGCAGAAATACCTGTAGTACATCCATGCCCCATTAAGTCAACTGAAATAGTGAATGGAGTTTCGTAGGCTGCTGTATTCTTCCCAATCATCAATTCCAATCCTAACTCTTGACATCTGCTTTCAAGTAGCGGAGTACAAATCAATCCTCTACCATGTGTTGCCATAAAGTTAATCATTTTAGTAGTTGCCATTTCAGCGGCAGCTACAAAGTCGCCTTCATTTTCTCTATTTTCATCATCAATAACAATGACTATTTTACCGGCTTTAATATCCTTGATTGCTTCTTCTATAGTATTGAAACTCATATTATAATTTTAGATGGTAAAAATACTAAGATTTACTTTATTTTTTACTTTTAATTAAGCGATTATTTACTGCTTTTTATTTTGCAAACATACGAAATAAATTATAATGTATAGTTTTATTGTAAAAAAACTATACATAATATTTTTCTATTTAGTTAAAGAAGAAATTCTTTTAAACACTGAACTAAAATCAAATAATTGAGAGTCATTTTTTGCCTTGTAAACTAAAAATAATGCAATTGGTAAAAAAACTATATTAGCTAACCAAATACCTTCATAGGCTTGCATACTTAAATCCTTTGCTGATTTCTCACCAATCATACTTAATACATGGTAAATTATAAAAAAGAAAACTGAAATTAAAACAGGAAGTCCAAAACCACCTTTTCTAACGATTGCTCCCATGGAGGATCCTACCAAGAATAATAATATACATGCCACAGCTAAACTGATTTTTCTGTGCCATTCTATTTCGTGTTTAGTAATAATTATTTTACGATATTCCAAATCATCCTTATTGGATTTTACAATTGACTTAATAGTTCTCAATTTATTAATAGCTATATCAAACTGTTGTTTTTGCTTTACTAAACTTAAATCATCAAAAACTACCAAGCTATCTATTTCCGATTTTGTATTATATTTATCTATAATGTTAGTTGCAAAAGTTTCTTTTCTATCCTTAAATTTTAGATTTAAGGAATCGATAGCTATGGCTAATTGTTTGTTGCTTAACATGGCGTAATGCCCTTTGTATAAATCCTCACTATTGTTCATTGTACTGAAACTGGATAAATTAAACCGTATTAAATCTTCTTTAAAATGGGTAGTTCTGTAAGGTTTTTTAGCTTTTCTATTATTTTTAGCAATGTCAATGTAGGAGTGACCATTGTATAAAATTAGCTCTAAAAATTGCTCATCTTTTGTTAATTGCATTATTCCACTTTCAGCAATAATAACTTTATCGTTACCATTGTTTGCTGTATGGTCGTAAATAATGATGTTATTTAAGGTTTTGCCATCAGCATCTTTTTTAGTTATTTTAATACTAAATCCTTCAATATCTTTATAGAAGATTCCTTCTTTTATATTCAGTGCAGGTTTCTTTTTTTGGATGTCATATATCATGCTTCCATTCTTAAGATTAGCAATTGGCATTACATAGTTTGAAAACAAAAAAGATGAATAGCTTATTATAACAACAAATATAGTAAGTGGGAAAAGTATCCTAATAAGTGAAATTCCTGAAGCCTTTATGGCTGCAAGTTCATAGTTTTCTCCAAGTTTTCCGAATACCATTACAGACGAAAGCAACATAGCAATTGGAAGCGCTACAGGAACAAAGCGAGCTGATGCGTAAAAGATAAGTTCAGTAATTTGTGTGAATTCAAGTCCTTTACCTACTAGGTCATCAATATACTTCCACAAGAATTGCATTAATAATAAAAAAATTGCAATAAAAAATGTTGCTATAAAAGAGCTTATAAATGCTTTGATTAGGAAAAGGTGTAACCGCTTCATAAAGAAGTTAAATTAAGAATTATGAACCAATAGCCATTTTAAGAAGACTAATTTGCTTGCTCCAAAGACTAGTTTGTTCTTCTTGGTCTTGTTCGTCTTCAGCAAAATCAGTAATAATCAAAGAAACATCTGAAGTCATTTCATCAATTTGGATTAGGAACTCGAAATAATCTTCTTTAGTGTCATTGTCCTCCCATTTAAAACGAATAAAATGATCAGGTTTTAACTTTAATAATTTTGCTTCTTGCTCGCTACCTTCCCAAAAAAAAGTAAATATTTTGTCTTTAACTATTACATCATCAGCAAACCATTCAGCTAAACCACTAGGTGTGCTAAGTCGCTTATATAAAATAGTTACTGATGAATTTATTGGAAATTCTACTGAATATTTGATTAATTCTGACATATATTTAATAAATTTGCATACTAATTTTACAAAGATACTATATTATTTATGGCTTTAGTACAATCATTCGAAAAACAAGGTAATTTTTTATTTAAATACAGAGGTCAATTTCCAGTACTTCTTTTTATTTTATCAGTGCCATTTGTTTATTTAACTGACTATTCATTAGTTAGTTATGAGGAATTTAATCTCTTTATGTTCATTTCAATTTCTATTTCTATTTTAGGTTTTTTTGTTCGCTTCTATACCATAGGGACTACTCCTAAAGGTACTAGTGGTAGAAACACAAAAGAGCAAGTTGCTGATGTATTAAATTCTTCTGGAATGTATTCAATGGTAAGGCATCCACTTTACTTGGGGAATTACCTTATTTGGTTAGGAATATCTTTAGCATCTTTTAATATTTATTTTGCAGTAATTATGAGTTTATTATTTTGGATATATTATGAAAGAATTATGTTTGCTGAGGAAAGATTCTTAGAAAGAAAATTTGGAGAAGATTATTTAAATTGGGCTTCTAAATTGCCAGCATTTTTACCATCAATATTAAATTTTAAAAAATCAGATACTAATTTTTCAATAATTACAGTACTCAGAAGAGAGTATGCTAGTGTTTTAGCGGCATTAGTAGGCTTTACATTTATTGAGGTTTTAAGAACTTATTTTAGCACTAATAATTGGAGTATATCTGATTGCACAGTAGAGATTTTAGTTGTGACTATTGTTCTTGTTTTAATTCTCAGATCTCTTAAACATTACACTAGTTTATTAGAAGAAAAAGGTAGGTCATAATTTTTTTCGAAAAAATATTTCAGACTAAGTGAAAATAATATATTTGCAACCGTTTTGGCGTGGTAGCTCAGTTGGTTAGAGCGCAGGATTCATAACCCTGAGGTCGGGAGTTCAAATCTCCCTCACGCTACTAGATATAGAAGACCCTTTTTAGGGTCTTTTTTTATGTACAAAAACATGGGTGGTACAACTTAGGCACAAAAAATAGGCTATTATGGGATTCAAGTCTAAATACCATTTTTTTTCATATACAATAAGTCGGTTTTTTCTATAATTAATGGAGTAGAATACTCTACTGATTTTTTTAAATTGTGTAATTATTCTATTTCTAAACCAAAGTCCACCAATAAAGATTCCTATTCTTGCTGAATTCTTTAAAATCGTTTTCTTTACTCCTCTAAAACTAGCAGGTAATTTTACGTACTTTTTGAACCGTATTTATTCTTTTAGTAGCAAACCATATTTTCTTATATTCTGATTATTATTTTATCTTTGTAAAATGAATAAAATAATACTCCTTACTCTTTGTGCTTTGCTTTTCTTTGCTTGCAAACATGAATTAGAGCAGCCAACTTGGGATGTAGACATGATTGTTCCTTTGGTAAATTCCCAAATGAATATAGATAATATGCTATCTGATTCAAACCTTAATATAGTTGAAAATGATGAAGGTTATATCTCTTTAATTTATGAAGAGGATTTATTAAATATAAATTATGATTCCTTAATTACTCTTGAAACAAAATCAGAAGAAAAGTCAATACGAATTGATTCAGTTAAATTTGATGATGTAGTTATTGAGCAAATTATTACTATAGGTAGCGTAATTACTGAATTGCCCTTAGGTACCTTTTTATTTCCTGATGGGAGCCAAAGAGAAATCCCTGCTATGGCAGGAATAGTACAGAATGATACTATCTCTATTGATGCCAGCGATTACTTTGAGACCATGACCCTTTACAATGGAATGTTGAATCTGAAGCTAACAAATGGTTATCCAACTGATATTTCCAATGTAAGCTTTTCCTTATATAACGCAACAAATCAGAATTTAATAGCCACTTTTTTTACTCCCCTTATTGAAAGTGGAGACAGCTATACCAAAAGTGTTTCCATTGCCGGAGAAACCTTAGATCATAAAATGGTTGGCATAATCAATAATATGGATATTGATGCAAGTAACGGACTAGTTCCTATCAATTACTCGGATGCAATGACAACTGTAATATCAATTACTGAAATACAAATAATGGAGGCTACCGCTTATTTCCCTAACCAACTATTACATGAGGAAAATGTAGAGCAATCATTTGAATTAGGATCAGCAGAATTAACTGAAATAGGAATAAAGGAAGGAACGGTAACTATAAATGCACTAAGCACATTACCCGACACTGGAACAATTATTTATGCTATTCCATCTTTATCAAAAAATGGAGTATCGTTTGAAACTATTGTTAAAGTACCACCAAATACTAATGGTGTGATGACACAGTATGTCTTTGATTTTAGTGGTTATACTATGGACCTAACAGGTCAAATTGATAGGGTAGGTGGTGATACTGTAAATACCATTTATGCAACACTAGCAGCTTATTTGGATTCAACTGGCGAGCTTGAAACCATCCATCAAGTAGATAGTTTTTTTCTATTTAATGAATACAGTTTTACTCCTGAATATGCAATAGGATATATTGGTCAAGACACTCTAGAAAACGGGCCAGAAGATATAGATACTGATGTTTTTAAATTTGTATCATCAGGAACTGTAAATCTTGAAAAAGTTGAAATGAGTATTGCAGTAGTTAACTATATAGGTGCTGATGCTGCAATTGTAATTAATGATTTAAGTGCAAGCAATGCTACAACAATTGTAACTGCAGCAATTGATAATACTAAACTGCACCATGTTTCAAGAGCTACCCTAAACAGTAATGGAACAATAACCCCAACTAATACCATTATTGCTTTGGAAGCAGATGAGCTTCTTGAGATATTTCCGAATAAATTAACAACGCATTCTACCATCTATTTAAACCCAAACGGTGAAGCAAGTACAGCTGATTTCTTTTATACCCAGCTACCTATGAAGGCTACTTTAGGGGTTGAAATACCACTTAGTTTTATAGCAAACAACCTTGCGTTAAGCAAAACAAGTGACTTAGAAACGGATAATATTGAGGAAATTGAAATACTCTATATTACCATCGAAAACGGATTGCCGCTAGAAGCTAGTTTAATCTTAGTTGCGTTAGATGATGCAGATCAAATAATAGATACCTTAATTAGTAATAACACGATACTAGCTGCTATAACTAATGCTCAAGGCATTGTAACTGAAAACAGAACATCAGTTATTGAAGTTAAAAATATTGATCTTGAGGGAATGAGTAAATTACAAAGTACAGCTGTTTTTAATACTGAATCTCAAACGAATTTTGTTCGTATTTATGACAACTACACTATGGATATCATCTTAAGTGCTAAATTCAGTAAAACTATAGGCGAATAATGAAAAAAATACTCATCATTTTATTAAGTGTTCCCCATATTTTATTAGCTCAAAATGAGGTAAATAAACATAGTATTGAGTGGAGTGCAAACTTTCTATTTGAGAGCAGTAGTTTGGATAAAAGTTTCTTAAACACCATGCTTTATGGTGGACATATTACGGATATCACAAAAACCAATTGGATAAATGCTGGAGGAGATAACAATGTATTATATTCTGAAATTAGTAATGGACTGAGCTATACCTTTAATGAAAATAATAACACTTTTGGTTTTAGTTTTGCAGACAGGAACATCTTAAACGCTAGCTTTACTGACGATTTGTTACGCCTAGCTTTTGAAGGTAATTTTCATTATCAAGACAAACCCCTTGATTTTGGAAGTACTAGCATAAGAGCTGAACGTTTTCAGCAGTACAAACTTTCCTACGCCACAAGCTTTAAACAAGTAAAGGTAAGCACTTCTGTTTCCTATTTATTAGGGAACCACCATCTTTCTTATATTATTGAAAAGGGGAGCTTATACACAGCACCTTTTGGTACTTCATTAGATATTGCTTACGATATAAGCGCCTTTGTTAGCGATACAGCTTCACTTAATCCTTTTGAAAATAACGGTAATGGTTTATCCCTTGATTTAAGTACAGAATTTCATTTTAAACAACAGACAATACATTTCTCATTTTCTGATTTAGGATATATTAAATGGAAGCCAACTTCTATAACTTTAGCTGCCGACAGTAACTTTGCTTTTTCAGGAATTGAAATAGATGACTTCTATAGCTTTAATGATTCCTTGATTGATGTTGATGATTCAACTGATGATTTACCAAGTTTCCAAAAAGGAAAATTTAAGTCCTATATTCCTGCTACTTTTCATTTTAAAGTTAGTGGTTATTCAGATTATAAATACTTAAAAAATTATACACTAGGAATACAAGGGAAATGGCAGCCTTACTTAGATAATAAACCTTTTTCCTTTTCAAAAATAGGACAAGGTTTTAAGGAGTCAAATTTTAAAACTTTGTACTATATGCAATCTATTTTCAATATTAAATATTGTGATATTATACCTTCGCTAAGTTATGGCGGTTATAGTTCAGACACTAATTTAGGTTTGGCATTATCCAAAGGAAAAAAAAATAACTTTACAATAGGAACACATCATTTTGAAGATGTATTGAAAAGCAGTAGTGCAAAAGCAGTAAGCGTTTATTTTAACATTAAATTACAATTTTAATATGCTAGCAAAAATCAATAAAATTCAACATCAAAAAAGCGGAAACTTTTTTTTACTGGCAGGACCTTGTGCTATTGAAAGTGAAGAAATGGCCATAGAAATTGCTGAGAAAATCCTAAATATTACCAATAAACTTGAGATTCCTTTCATTTTTAAAGGAAGTTACCGAAAAGCAAACAGAAGCCGTTTGGATTCTTTCACAGGTATTGGTGATATAGAAGCTCTTGAAATACTGAAAAAAATAGGGGAGCGCTTTAATGTACCTATTGTTACAGATATACATACAGCTGAAGAAGCCGCTATTGCTGCTCAATATGTGGATGTATTGCAGATACCCGCCTTCTTGTGCCGACAAACTGATTTGTTAGTTGCAGCTGCTAAAACAGGCAAGGTAGTAAACATCAAAAAAGGACAGTTCCTATCGCCTGAAAGCATGATACATGCTGTAACTAAGGTAAAGGAAAGTGGAAATAATTCTATAATGCTAACTGATAGAGGAACTATGTTTGGCTACCAAGATATGGTAGTGGACTTTAGAGGTATCCCTGCCATGCAGGAATTTGGCGTGCCTGTTGTATTAGATATCACACATTCCTTGCAACAACCCAACCAAAACAGTGGTGTAACTGGTGGAAAGCCAGCATTAATTGAAACCATTGCAAAAGCAGGAATTGCTACTGGTGTTGATGGTTTATTCTTGGAAACTCATCCTAATCCTGCTCAGGCAAAATCGGATGGAGCCAATATGTTACAATTAGATAAGTTGGAAGACTTACTTATAAAGTTGGTGAAAATTAGGAAAGCAATAATCTAGTTAAGAATGAAATTGTGCTTGTCTGGTGTAACTACAAGTACAAATTTTTTTTTGAAATTACTAAAAACTAAGAGTAGTTTTAGAATTAAGATATGTTCTTTAAAACCTCATAAATTGAACTTCCCTTTTCAAGCTCATGTTCAAAGTGAGTTAAACTATTCTCTGCAATTAATTGTTGGTACTTTTTATTTCCCAATTCGTGTTTTATAATATGACGTAACCAATAATTATTTTGTTTATTTCTATTGTCCATAAAATATGAACTTGCTTGCATTTGGTTATTGTGTTTTTCAATCAATTCCCAAATTCTATCCAATCCTGTTTTATCTAAAGCGGAACAAGTACTAACTTGAGGAATCCAACCATTTTCTTTGGCAGTAAACAAATGTAATGCTCTCTTATATTCCATAGCTGCATTTTTGGCCTTTATGCTATTATCTCCATCTGATTTTGTAATTATTAGAGCATCAGCCAATTCCATTATCCCTCTTTTAATTCCTTGCAGTTCATCACCAGCACCTGCCAACATGAGCAGCAAAAAGAAATCGGCCAAATTGCTTACTGTAGTTTCGCTTTGCCCAACACCAACTGTTTCTATTAGGATAATATCAAAACCTGCCGCTTCACACAAAATAATACTTTCTCTAGTTTTATTGGCCACTCCACCTAAAATTCCACTACTTGGGCTCGGGCGAATAAATGCATTTTCATCAGCTGCAAGTTCATGCATACGACTTTTATCTCCTAAAATACTTCCATGTGTTCTCTCACTTGTTGGGTCAATGGCAAGTACAGCAATTTTTTTTCCTTTACCAGTCATTAGTTTCCCAAAGGATTCAATAAAGGTGCTTTTACCAACCCCTGGTACACCCGTTACTCCCACTCGTATTGATTTTCCACTATGTGGTAAACATAATTTTAGTAATTCTTCGGCTTTTTGTTCATGCTCAGATAAAGTGCTCTCTAATAGAGTAATCCCTTGCCCTAAAGCAGTGCGATTCCCTTCAATTATTTGTTGAGCTAGTTCCATTATTTTACAGCAATTATCGAAATTTCAACATTTACATTTTTAGGTAATACTGAAACTTGTACGGCCTCACGTGCTGGAGGGTTCTCTGAAAATTTTTTACCATATACATCATTAATAGCTGAATAGTCGTTCATGTCTTTCATAAAGATTGTGCATTTTACTACATTCTCAAAATTCATGTCTGCTTCTTTTAGTAAAGCCAAAATATTTTTCATTACCTGATTAGTTTCTGCAGTAATATTTTCTATTACTAAGTTTCCTGTATCAGGATTTATTGCTATTTGCCCTGAACAATAAAGTGTATTACCACTAAGTATAGCTTGGCTGTAAGGTCCTATAGCGGTTGGGGCATTTTCAGTATTGATTACTTTTTTCATTCTTTTTAGTTTCTGTGCCCAAATATAGCACTTCCTACTCTAACCATAGTGCTTCCTTGTTCTATTGCTAGTTGATAATCTCCACTCATACCCATAGATAGTATAGTTATATGTTCATTTTTTAAATTATCAAATACAACTTTAAGACTGTTGAATTCCTGTATTACTTGCTGCTTGTTATCAGTAAAAGTTGCCATTCCCATTAGTCCAACAATTCTAATATTTTGGAATTCTTTAGCATTATTTATTGCTTCATTTACTTCAGGGATGTCAAATCCAAATTTTGTGCTTTCTGCTGCAATATGCACTTGCAAAAGGCAGTCAATCACTCTGTTGTTTTGCTTTGCTCTTTTATTAATTTCTTTGAGTAATTTAACTGAATCTACACCATGAATAAGCGAAACAAATGGAGCTATAAATTTTACTTTATTAGTTTGCAAATGCCCAATCATATGCCAATTAATATCTTTAGGTAACTCTTCAGCCTTTTGTACTAACTCCTGTACTTTATTTTCGCCAAATATTCTTTGTCCTATTTGATAGGCTTCTAAAATAGCTGAGTTTTGCTTTGTTTTAGATACTGCTACTAATGTTACATATTTAGGTATAGTTTTTAGTACAGTATTTATGTTTGCTATAATACCCATTAATCTAAAGAGTAGATGGTTAGTCCTGAACGTAATTTTGGCTCAATATAAGTGCTCTTTGGTGGCATAAATCTATTATTATCTGCTACTTCTTTTAAGGCGCTAATTGGAATAGGTTTTAATATAAAAGCTAGTGCATATTCTCCTGAATCAATTTTGTTTTTAATTATTGAAAGGGGAGTAGTGCCTGCTTCAAAACTGATATTTTTATCAGTTTTTTCATCTGTAATATTGAGTATTGGATCTAATATATTGTTTGATAGTATTGCAGGGTCTAGTTTACTTACACAATCTTGTTTTATACTATTAGGTATTGCAACTAAGGAATACCAAGCTCCTCTTAGATACATGGAAATTTCATCTCTAAAAGTAGGAGAGTAAGGTATATTTCCTTTTTTTATAACTGTATATGATTTTTCAATTTCAGTAATAAGTTCGTAAGAAGTTAGTCCGTTAGTGTGTTTTATTAATCGGTTAAAATTGATGATGTTCAATTGGTTTTCATCAATTAAAAAACTCATAAAATATGGACTGTTATTTTTAGTGCTATTTTGAGCTAAAAGAGCTGAAGAAGCTGACCTATGATGGCCATCAGCAATATACAAATTATCAATACTTGCAAATGAATTTGTAATGATATTGATGTCCTTAGTACTATTTACTAACCATAATTTATGGATAGTTTTATCAGTTGTTGCAAACTCGTACTCAGCTCTAGTCGCTTTGTAATACTGAATAAGATTATTAATAGCTATATTTTTTTGATGACACAATAATACAGGTTCTGCATTAAATCCAGTAGTATCTAAGTAGCTCTTAAACATTTTTTCCCTTGCAGTAATGGTGTGTTCGTGTTTTTTTATATTTCCATTTAAATAATCTGCAACTGCTGTAGCGCCAATAATTCCTTCAAAAGTATGATTTTCATTTTTTTGCTGGTAAATATAAAAGGTTTCTGCATCTTCAGTTATAAAAAGTCCAGCTTCTTTAAAATCATTAAACTTAGCTTTTACAGCATTAAATTTATTTATACCTTTTTGCTTTATTTTATCCTTGTAATCAGGGTTTATAATGTGTAAAAAGGTAAATGGATTATGTTCTAATTTTTCTTTTAAGGTTTCGTCAGAATAAGATAAGTAGGAGCGTGTTGCTACTAGGTTTGCCTTGTCTCTAGTTGGGCGAATTGCTTTAAAAGGTCGAACGATTGCCATTATTATTTATTAAAATGAGTAGCAATTTGATCGGCTAATTCAGTACCAATTCTATCTTGCGCTTCTAGTGTTGCTGCACCAATATGAGGAGTAAGAGATATTGCATTATGCATACAAATATGGATGCTTGGGTTTGGTTCATTATCAAAAACATCAAGCCCAGCATAAGCTAGCTTCTCTTTGTCCAAAGCAAACATTAAAGCTGTTTCATCAATAACACCACCTCTGGCTGCATTTACAATTCCAGCCCCTGTTTTCATCATTCCTATTTCTTCTGCACCTATTACAGCTTTGTTACCAATTTTAGGAACATGTAAAGTAATGAAATCAGAATTTTTTAATACTTCTTTTAAACTTTCAGTTTCAATAGTGAATGATTTTTTATCTCCATTAAAAAAATCTAAAGTTATGTTTGCTTCCTCGATAAATTTATCATGAGCCATTACTTTCATTCCAAGGCCTATTGCTCTTTTTGCAACTTCCTGTCCTATACGCCCAAAACCTATAATTCCTAGAGTTTTCCCTGCTAGTTCTCTTCCGTTAGCGTATGATTTTTTTAAGCCTTTAAAATCAGCATCTCCAACCATTGGCATTTGACGATTGCTATCAAAAAGGAAACGAACCATACCAAAAAGATGTGCAAAAACAAGCTCAGCAACCGAAGCAGATGAAGCTGCAGGCGTATTAATTACATTAATTCCTTTTTCTCTAGCATAATCAACATCAATATTATCCATTCCTACACCACCTCTTCCTACTAATTTTAGATGTGGGCAAGCATCAATTAAATCCTTACGAACAGTTGTAGCGCTTCTTACTAGAAGCACTTCATAGTTTTCAGTATTTATAGCATTTATTAAATCTTCTTGTGCTACTTTTTCAGTAACAACATCAAATCCTTTTTCTGTTAAAGCATCAATCCCAGCTTGTGAGATTCCATCATTTGCTAATATCTTATTCATCTTAATTTTGTTCTAATTTTTTCATTATATCTACTAATACTTGTACGCTTTCTATTGGCATTGCATTGTACATGGAGGCTCTATATCCACCAACTGATCTGTGTCCTTTAATACCATTTATTCCTGCATCATTCCACAAAGTGTTAAATGCATCTTCTTTACTACTATCATTTAACAAAAAACAAACATTCATATTTGAACGATCTTCTTTTGCTGCAGTTCCTTCAAATAATGGGTTTCTATCAATCTCTCCATATAATAAATTGGCTTTTTCCTGATTTACTTTTTCTATAACTTCAACTCCTCCTAAATCCTTTAGCCATTGTAGGGTAAGCATTGATACATAAATAGGGAATACTGGAGGTGTATTGAACATACTACCCTTACTAATGTGCGTATTATAGTCCAACATAGTTGGGATATTTCTGCCTGTTTTACCTAAAACCTCATCTTTTACAATTACTAAGGTTGTTCCAGCAGGGCCCATATTTTTTTGTGCACCAGCATAAATAATATCAAATTTACTTATATCAACCATTCTACTGAAAATATCAGAACTCATATCACAAACCATGAGGGAAGGAGTGTTAGGAAAATCCTTCACCTGTGTTCCATAAATAGTATTGTTTGATGTACAGTGAAAGTAATCTACATCACTAGGGATTTCATATCCTTTCGGAATATAATTGTAGTTTGTGTCTGATGAATCGCCTACTACAGTTACATCACCTAAGTTTTTTGCTTCAGCAATAGCTTTTTTAGCCCAAGCTCCAGTATTTGTATAAGCTGCTTTCCCATTAATTTTCATAAGATTCAAAGGAACCATCAAAAACTCCATACTTGCCCCACCTTGCAAGAATATAACAGAATAACCTTTAGGAACATTTAAAAGTTCTTTTACCAATTCAACAGCCTTGTCCATTACATCAACAAAAGGTTTGCTTCTGTGTGAAATTTCAATTAATGATAAATTATCATTATTGAAATTAAGTATTGCATCTGAAGCTTGTTTTAAAACTTCTTGCGGTAAAATGCAAGGTCCTGCTGAAAAATTATGTTTTTTCATATTGTATCTATTGTTTTACTCTTTCTATATATGAACCTTTTTCAGTATCAATTTTTATTTTATCTCCCTCATTAATAAACAGAGGAACATTAATACTTGCTCCTGTTTCAGTAGTAGCAGGCTTAAATGTATTGGTTGCCGTATTTCCTTTCATTCCAGGTTCAGTATGTGCAATTTCCAATTCTACATGTGATGGAAGTGTTGCTGACAAAGGCATTCCTTCATCAGCATGAAATAGAACCTCTACATTTTCGCCTTCTTTTAGGAATTGAACATTGTCAATAAAATCCTTCGCTAACATGATTTGCTCATAGTCATCATTGTTCATTAAATGGCAATCATTTCCTTCAAAATAAAGGAATTGATATTTTCTATTTTCTATTCGAATAATATCAATTTTGAAACCAGAAGTAAAGGTATTGTCTAATAGCCTGCCGGTGTTTAAATTTCTGATTTTAGTACGTACAAATGCAGGTCCTTTTCCTGGCTTAACATGCTGAAAGGATTCAATCTTCCAAGGCTCTCCATTGTGATTAATACATAGTCCATTTCTAATATCTGCTGTAGTTGCCATATTTTTTATTTTTGGTTATAACCTTTCATAATTCCTCTTCCTGAATTCTGTGCAAATGAGATAATTTCATCACGCTCAGGAGAAGCATTTATTTCGGTTTCAATTTGCAATAATGCTTGCGTATTATTATTATTGTTTTGATATAATATTCGGAATATATCTTGTATTTCTTTTATTTTATCACTTGAGAAACCTCTTCTTCTTAAACCTATAGAGTTAATTCCTACAAATGAAAGTGGTTCTCGAGCTGCTTTTACAAAAGGGGGAACATCTTTACGTACTAATGAACCGCCAGAAACCATAGCATGCTTACCAATACTTACAAATTGATGTACAGCTGAAAGTCCTCCAATAATAGCATATTCACCTATGGTTACATGCCCACCAAGCGCTACACTATTTACAATGATGCAATTATCACCAATATTACAATCGTGTGCAATATGAGCATACGCCATAATTAAACAGTTTTTCCCAATAACAGTTTCTCCTGTTATGGATGTTCCTCTATTTATTGTAGCACATTCTCTAATTGTAGTATTATTTCCTATAATTGCCAGTGATTTTTCACCATCAAACTTTAAATCTTGAGGCACTCCTGCAATAACTGCCCCAGGAAAAATCCTGCAATTTTCTCCAATTCTTGCCCCTTCCATAATTGTTACGTTGGAACCTATCCAAGTTCCTTTTCCAATTTCAACATTTTTCCCAATAGTAACAAAAGGATCAATTACAACATTGTCGGCAATTTTAGCATTAGGGTGTACATACGAAAGTGGTTGTATCATAGTTTATTTTTAGGTGCTATTTGTGCTAACAAATCAGCTTCAACAACAATTTTACCATTAACAAAACCTTTACCATGCATATGGCAAAGCCCTCTTCTGATAGGTGAGATTAAATTTAATCTGAAAATTATAGTATCTCCAGGAATTACCTTTTGTTTGAACTTAGCATTGTCAATTTTCATGAAGAAAGTTAGATAATTTTCAGGGTTTTCAACGGTACTTAGAATTAAGACACCACCTGCTTGCGCCATAGTTTCTAATTGCAAAACGCCAGGCATTACTGGTTCTCCAGGAAAATGTCCTTTGAAATAATCTTCATCAGCAGTAACAAATTTAGTCCCAACAATAAAATCTTTCCCTAAATCTCTTATTTCATCAATAAATAAGAATGGATCTCTATGTGGTAAAATTGACATTATCTTGTTTCTATCGTAAAGAGGTGGTGTATTGAAATCAATTTCTGGTGATGTTTTTTTATTTTCTTCCATCATTATATTTTTTAAATATTTTGCGAATTTAGTATTGTTTTTATGTCCTGGTTTTGAAGCAGTAATTTTACCTTTAATAGGTAACCCTAAAAGAGATAAGTCACCAATCACATCAAGTAACTTATGTCGTGCAGGTTCGTTTTTATGTCTTAATTTTAAATTGTTAAGTACTCCTCCTTCCTCAACTTTTATATCTGTTTTATTAAAGGCTTTAGCAAGTGCATTTAGTTTTTCATCTGAAATTTCCTCTTCAACAATAACAATCGCATTATTTACATCACCACCTTTTATAAGGTCGTGCTCTAATAACTGTTCTAACTCATGTAAAAAACAAAATGTACGAGCTGAAGCAATATTCTCTTTAAATTCTGATAAATCCTCAAGAGTAGCGGTTTGTATTCCTAAAACAGTAGAGTTGTAATCGATTTCTACTTCTATTTGGTAGTTATCAGCAGGTGTTGCTGTGAATGTTGTTTCGCTTTCAGGGTCCGTAAAACTAATTTTCCTATTTATTTCAAAGAATTTTTTTCTTTCATTTAATTCTTGAATACCTACTTCTGATATTAATTCAGAAAACTGAATTGAACTCCCATCAAGAATTGGGACTTCCATATTGTCAACTTCAATTATAATATTATCAATGTCTTCAGCTACAATTGCAGCTAGTACATGTTCAACAGTATGAACTTCAGAATTTTTAATTTTTAAATTTGTACTTCTATTGGTTGAAAAAACATAATCTACATTAGCAGGGATAGTTGGTTTTCCTTCTAAATCGGTCCTAATGAAACGAATTCCAGTATTTGCTTTAGCAGGCACTAATGTTAATTTTGTATGGACACCTGTATGAATCCCAACTCCTGATATAGTAACGCTATTTTTTATGGTTTTTTGATTCATTTTAACCTTTTATCTGTTTTTTTAGAGTGTTAACTGTTCTATACAAATCAGGTAATTTCTTAAAAATGATGTATGAGCGTTGGAAATCCTTAATGTCAAATGCCATAGGGCCTTGAACAATTTTACCAACTTGTTTGATACTTGAAGCAATACCGCTTTGTCCAGCAATTTTGACTTCATCAGCAATTGTTAGATGTCCTGAAACTGCAGTTTGTCCACCAATCATGCAGTTTTTTCCAATTTTTGATGAGCCTGCAACTCCTGCTTGTGCTGCAATTACAGTATGATCACCAACTTCAACATTATGGGCAATCTGTATTAAGTTATCTAATTTAACTCCTTTGCCAATTTTTGTTGAACCCATAGTTGCTCTATCAATAGTAGTATTGGCTCCAATTTCAACATCATCACTAATAATTACATTTCCTATTTGACTAATTTTATCGTAATTATTTTCAGCATTAGGAGCAAAACCAAAACCATCTGAACCAATAACTACACCTGAATGAATGATATTATTGTTTCCTATTTTGCAGTTATGATAAATAGATACATTTGGATAAATAATACTGTTATCACCAATCGCAACATTTTTACCAATATAACAGTTAGGGTGAATCTTAACATTATTTCCAATAGTAACGCCTTCACAAATAGATGTAAAAGCTCCTATAAATGCACTATCACCAATTGAACAGTTCTTATCAAGATCTGCCTTTTTAGAAACACCTACTTCATTAAATTGCATTTTATTATATAATTCAAGTAACTGACTAAAAGAAGAATAAGCATCTTCAACTTTTATTAAAGTGGATGCTATTTCTGTGTCAGAAGTAAAAGAAGTGTTAACAATAACAATTGAAGCTTTAGTAGTGTAAATATAAGGAATATACTTTTCGTTAGCTAGAAAACATAAGTCGCCTTTCTTTCCATCTTCAATTTTAGCTAATGAATTTACTTCAACTTCAGCATTTCCTACTATTTCTCCATTAAGTATTTCAGCTATTTGTTGAGCAGTAAATTTCATGTTGCAAATCTAATAATTTTAATTATCCTATAGGGCTGATTATTTCAATTTAGGATAACATAGAAAATACTTATTTATTGTTTTTCTTAACGCCTCAATATTAAATTGACCTGAAGCAGAAGTAATGTCAATAACATCACCATTTTTCATTAAGATATTAATGTTTGCTTTTTCAATATTATAGGTGCTATTACTAACTTTATCAGAGAA
>CATEYX010000064.1 GCA_949511925.1 Cryomorphaceae bacterium
AGCAAGTGCTGATATGGCAACAAATACATTAGTAGTAGATGTTGAAGTTTATTATACTGGAACACAAACAGTTACATCTAATATGCTAAATATTGCTGTTGTACAAAATAATATTGAAGGGCCTCAATCAGGAATGTCATTGAACCCAACTTCAATTTTACAAAATGGTAATTACAATCATAACCATATGTTAAGACATATGTTAACAGGACAGTGGGGTGAAATAATTCAAAATTTAACTCCAGGAACTCTGTATTCTAACCAATTTACTTGGGTAATGCCAGCAGATATTGCAGGAGTTACTTTAGACCCTACTAATATTGCCGTTGTTGCTTTTGTTAGTGAAGGAAATCAAGAAATCATAAGTGGTACAGAGGTATATCCAAGTTTAGTTTTTGCTAATACATACGATGCTTATTTAGCAAGTGCTGCAGCAAGTAATAATATTTGTAGCGACATTGCAAAAGGAATTGAAGTTGTGATTAAAAACTACGGTAATCTACCACTAACAACTTTAGATATAATTTATGATATAAATGGAGGAACGCCAATGACATTTCCATGGGCAGGGAATTTGACACCAGGTCAAGCAGCAACAGTAACTTTATCAAATATTTCATATGTTGCTACTGCATCTAACACTGTAAATATTAGTGTGGCTAATCCGAATGGAAATACAGATCAAAACACAACAAACGATAATGTTACTACTACTTTTATTAATCAAAGTATGCAAGGACAAGTTACAACAGGGATAAATTCTGGTCTTGCTACTATTGATATAACTACTGACGGATATCCAACAGAGAGCACTTGGGAAATTATTGATGATAACGGGACAGTTATTGCATCTGGAAGCCCTACAACTGCAAATGCACCGCAAGCTCAAGCGACTGCTACATTGATTGCTGGTACTTGTTATGCATTTAATATGTATGATTCCTATGGTGATGGCTTGAGTGATCCAGCAAACGGTAGTTATGATGTTAAAGATGCGTCTGGAACATCAATTGCTTCAGGTGGTGGGAATTTTGGCTTTTTAGCTGAACATTATTTCGAAACGAGTGGAGGAGCTGCAGCTTCATGGGATTGTGATATTGTAAATGGTTGTATTGATCCAGGAACAGGAACAGGTCTATATACTTCATTAGGATCATGTACTTCTGTATGTAATACTACATCAATTCAGGATAATAACACATCTGAATTTAATATCTATCCTAATCCTGTGAAAAATGTTCTAACTATTACAGGAGATTATTCATCAGCTAATATTTATGATGTATTTGGAAAACTAGTGTTAACTTCACAAACACAAAAAACAATTGATGTTTCTACTTTGAGCAATGGCGTTTACTTTGTAAACATCAATACTGAAAATACAATTACTGTTAAGAAAATCACAATAGCTAAGTAATTCTCAACAACATATAATGCAATAAAAAGCCCTGAAAATTTCAGGGTTTTTTATTACCCCTTAATTCAGCTATTATTTTTAAATTAGCCAAAAAAAAACAAGTAAAATGAGAAAACTATTTCTATGCCTTTTCGCAACTATACTCTTTACATCTCTCTGTATCGCTCAAAACAGAACTTTACCTTCAATAGATGTGAAAACACTTGAAGGAGGTAGCATAAACATTACTGCACTAGAAAATAATGGTAAGCCAATTGTTATTAGTTTTTGGGCTACATGGTGTAAGCCTTGTAAAAAAGAACTGAATACTATTGCAGAGGTTTATGAAGATTGGCAAGATGAAACAGGAGTAAAATTAGTTGCTATTTCAATTGATAATTCAAGGTCAATGGCTAAAGTAGCCCCTTATGTTAATGCATCTGACTGGGATTATGAAGTTTACATAGATCCAAATGGAGATCTAAAAAGAGCAATGGGAATTTCAACAGTACCTCATACTTTTCTACTAAACAGTAAAAAGGAAATAGTTTGGCAACACAAAGGATATGTTGATGGTGATGAAGATGAATTATTAGAACAAATCAAAAAACTAGCTCACTAATGCTTAAAAAAATAACATACACTTTTATTTTATCCTTTTTAACCCTTAATAGTTTCGCGCAAAATAATGGTGGCGAAATTCATGGGGATTTTGATTTAAACATGCAAAGCTACCAAGAGGATGAAATTATTGGGGCAAAAGCAGCTGATGAAATTATTCTTAATAACGCTTACTTAAATATTAATTACACAAAAGGTGATTTTACTGCTGGTTTGCGTTACGAAAGCTATCTGAATGCACTTATGGATTTTGATGACAGTTATAAAGGAAATGGGATTCCATTCCGATATGCATCTTACACTATTGATGGACTTGAAGTAACTGTAGGTAACTATTACGAACAAGTTGGAAGTGGATTAATCTTTAGAAGTTATGAGAATAAAGGATTAGGAGCAGATAACGCAATGGATGGAATACGCCTAAAATACAGTCCATTAAAAGGAATTTATTTAAAAACATTTATCGGAAAGAGTAGGACATATTTTACTTATGCTGAGGGTATAATTAGAGGAGCTGATGCTGAAGTAAATCTTAATGAAGCCTTAAATCTAGAATCAAAAACAAAGATAATTATTGGACAAGGACTTGTAAGTAGATTTCAAGCAGACATCAACCCAAAGTTTAAATTACCTCAGAATGTTGCTGCTTATTCTACTCGCTTAAATATAATAAATGGAGGGTGGAACTACTCAGGAGAATATGCAGTTAAACTAAATGACCCAGTAGGCTCGCTAACTTCTGAAGGAAATAACTACGCAAAAGGAAATGCATTAATGAGTAGTCTTACCTACTCCAAAAGAGGATTTGGGATTGTAGCAGAAATGCATAGAGTGGATCACATGGAATTCCGCTCAGAAAGAGCACAAGAAAAACAATATATAATCAATTATATCCCCACACTAACTAAGCAACACACTTACACTTTATTAGCTCTTTACCCATCTGCAACACAAACAGAAGGTGAGTTTGGCACTCAAATTGATGTGTTTTATAAAATAAAAAAGGGAAGCCTTTTGGGTGGGAAATATGGAACAAAGCTAATATTTAATTTTTCTAGAATTAATGCTCTTAATGTTGGCAGCTCATTCTTAAATGACAATAGGAAACACACTCCAATGTTTATTAGTATTAAAGGAGAAGAGCTATACTATAAAGACATAAACCTAGAAGTCTATAAAAAAATAAATAAAAAGATTAGAGCAACCGGTGTAATAGCCAAACAGTCCTACAACAAAGATGTACTTGAAGGAAAAACACCTGGAACTTACGGAATAGTTGAATCAACTATTGCTATTGCTGATATAAGTTATAAAATTAAAAAAGGATATACTGTTCGTATTGAATTGCAAGAACTATTGGCTGATGGTGGAGAAGGAAGTTGGAGCATGGGATTAGCCGAATATACTATATCTCCACATTGGTTTTTTGCAGTGCAAGACATGTATAATTGGGGAAATCATGAAATAAGCAAGCAATTACATTATGTAAATATCAATTTTGGTTATTTAAAAGGAGCTAACAGAATTGAAATTGGTTATGGTAAAAAGAGAGCAGGAATTTTCTGTGTTGGTGGAGTATGTAAAGAAGTTCCTTCATCAAATGGATTTAGTTTAGCAATATCATCAAGTTTTTAATATGAAAAATATAATCACACTTTTTAGTTTTATTCTAATCATCACATCTTGTGATGTAGTTGAAGGGCCTTATGAAATTGACTCAGGAGACATCACTCCTATAGACACCAATACTTATGTCAAAAAAATATTAATTGAAGATTTCACAGGTCACACCTGTCAAAATTGCCCTGCTGCTGCCAGAGAACTTGAAGCAATACATGATATTTACGGCGATCAGATTATTGGAATGGCGCTACATGTTAGTAAAACATTCGCGAGACCTTATCCTTCAAGCCAAGCGCCAAATTATCAATATGATTTTAGAACAAAATGGGGGAAAGAATGGGATGATTTATTTGGCATCTCTGGAATTGGACTTCCAGGCGGGATGATTAACAGAATAGGTTACCCTAATGAACATAGACTAGGAAAAGACGAATGGCTAGCTAGAGTAATCTCAGAACTAGAAAAAGAAATTGATTTTGGGATTAGCATTACGACTAATATGACTGGAGATGAGGGAGTAATTACCATCAATACAGAAATATTAAACAATATCATTGGAGATTATAATTTAGTAATCTGCTTAAGTGAAAGTAATATTATCAACTGGCAAAAAGATGGAGCTGAGGATGTTGAAAATTACGAACACAATCATGCTTTAAGATCTTTACTTTCTGATGAAAATTTAAGTACATCAAGTAATTATACTGCTGCTGATAAAATAGAAAAAACAATTTCAGTTAATTTAAGCACACTAGAGCAGTTTAATATTAATTACTCACAAAATACAGCTGAATTAGGCAATGGAAATGCAGGAGGATGGGATGCTTCAAACATGTCAGTAATTGCTTATATTTTTGACAATACAACACAAGAAATACTTCAAGTTGAAGAAGCACATTTAAATAAATAAAAACTTAACATTATGAAAAAACTATTATTTATACTTTTAGCTGGGCTTATTGGATTAAGTTCTTTTGGTCAGACCCAAAATATTCTTGCAAATGACATTGCGCAAGGAGAAAAACTTATTGAAGCATATTTTACTCCAATGGCTGGAAGTTTTGGAGCAGGTTTAAATAGCGGATGGTACAATACTGCAAAACCGCATAGTTTAGGTGGCTTTGATTTAACATTGACTTTAAATACTGTGATTATTCCAAGTTCAGCAAAAACTTTTAACATTAAAGCTGCTGGAGGAGATATTTTTACTTCTAATGATACTGAAGCTTCTACCATATTTGGAAGCGCTGATGCAACTACAATGACATACAACAATAATAGTACAGGCTTAGATGTTGATTTTGAAATGCCAGGGGGATTTAAAACTCCAGCAATTCCATTACCAATGATCCAAGCAGGAATAGGGCTAATAAAAAATACAGCTATTGACGTAAGATATATGCCAATGTTAAATGTTGGTGATAATATAAATGTAAACCTTTTTGGAATTGGGATAAAACATGATCTATTACAATGGATCCCTGGTATTGGTAATGCTATTCCAATGAGTCTTTCATTGCAAGGAGGTTACTCCTCTCTTAATACAGAATTAGAAATATTAGGACAAGAAGTTTCCTTAAAGACCAAGGCTACTACAATTAATTTAGTTGCATCAAAAAAATTATTAATGGTTACTGGTTATGTTGGATTGGGGTATAACTCAGCAACTACAACTTTCACTACAGATGCTAATTTTGATTTAGGTGGAATTCAATTTGACGAAAAAGTAGAAGTAGCTTTTGAATCCAATAATAATTTAAGAACAAATATTGGATTAAGATTAAACATGACTGTTGTAACGATTCAGGCAGATTATACTTTTGCAGAATACCCAACAGCAACTTTAGGGCTTGGTGTTAGCTTAAGATAATATGATAAAGAAATTTGGAATATTACTTTGTTGTGGATTTCTTTCAATAAGTATTCATGCACAAAATTTTGGAGGTGGAGTTATTTTAGGACTTAGTACCTCACAGGTTGGGGGTGATAATCTAGCAGGATTTAATAAAGCAGGCCTATTAGCTGGTGCTTTTGCAAATACACCAATCTCAGAATTATTAAGCTTCCAAATGGAAATAACTTATCTTCAGAAAGGAAGTAATAACCCAAACATAAATAATAGTGAACATCCAAACTATTTAAAAGAAGATATTTCATCTTCATATATTGAAGTTCCACTATTATTACAATACCATCAAAGCAATAAGATGAAAATTGAAGGTGGGGTGCAATTAGCCTACTTAATTAATGGATATTACAATGACTTAAACGGGGAAATTCCAATATATTCTGTTGATCCTTTTATAGAATATGACTTTGGGTTACTTTTAGGAATTGACTACAAATACTCTGAAAACATAAGCTTAAACACTCGATTAAGTAGCTCTATCCTACCAATAGGGGCAGAGGATTATGATGGTTTGAATTACTATAATTCCTCAAGAAAAGGAAAGTACAATTCAGTATTAAGCTTTGCAATACATTACCATTTATGATAAAGAATAAACACAAAATAATAGTATCCGTATCAGGAGCAAGTGGCTCAATATATGCCAAGGTACTTTTTGATAAATTAGTACAACTAAAAGAACAAATAGAAGTGATTGGCGTATTGATGAGCGACAATGCAAAGTATGTTTGGGAAACAGAATTAGATAATTCAGACTATAATAATTATCCTTTTACTTTTTATGATAAAATGGACTTTATGGCACCTTTTGCAAGTGGCTCAGCTAATTATGGTACAATGATTATTTGCCCTTGCTCAATGGGCACTATGGCTAGAATTGCTACAGGAATAAGTAATGATTTAACAACTAGGGCAGCTGATGTTATCCTAAAAGAAAGAAGGAAACTCATAATTGTAGCCAGAGAAACACCACTGAGTTTAATTCATATTAATAACATGAAAATTATTACTGAGGCAGGAGGAATTATATGTCCTGCAACTCCTTCGTTTTACAGTAAACCACAAACATTTGAAGCACTTGCTGCTACTGTAATTGACCGGGTTTTAAACCTAAGTGGTTTAGATAATAAGTCTTATAGTTGGGGCGCAAAACAATAATTTATTAAGTTTTGGGTTATTGTATTGTAAACATTAAAAGCCATGCTAGAATTCAGTAAAAAAATACTCCAGAAAGTTAGTTTTGATAAAAATCTATTTACAAAAGAATTGCAGAAAAGTGCTAGATGGATCGCTAAACATGAAGTAGCTGCTTTAAAGATTTGGGCACTTACTTCTTTTGCTCATTACAAGGATTCCATTCTAGAAGTTTTTGACCAAATATACTAAAAGAGATTTCCTTGATCCACAGGTTTTACTTTTCCTAAGTGCTTAAAAGCTAATTCAGTTGCTTGACGTCCTCTAGAAGTTCGCATCAAATATCCCTCCATAATTAAGAATGGCTCATAAACTTCCTCAATAGTACCAGCTTGCTCACCTACAGCAGTTGCAATAGTAGTAAGCCCAACAGGTCCTCCTTTAAATTTATCAATGATAGTTGTTAAGATTCTATTATCCATTTCATCTAAACCATGTTCATCTACACTCAAAGCTGTTAAAGAAAACTGGGTAATCTTCTTGTCAATATCTCCATCTCCTTTGATTTGAGCAAAATCACGAACACGCCTTAATAAAGCATTTGCAATTCTAGGCGTACCTCTACTCCTACCTGCAATTTCAATAGCGGCATCCTTTGCAATACTTACATCTAAAATAGAAGAAGATCTATTAACAATTTTAGAAAGTAAATCAATTTTATAATATTCTAAACGAGAATTAATACCAAAACGAGCTCTAAGAGGTGCAGTTAATAATCCTGAACGGGTAGTAGCCCCTATCAATGTGAAGGGATTAATTTTAATCTGAACTGAACGCGCATTTGGGCCTGACTCTATCATAATATCTATTTGGTAATCTTCCATAGCTGAATACAAATATTCCTCAACAATAGGATTTAACCTATGAATTTCATCAATGAACAAGACATCTCTATCTTCCAAGTTAGTGAGTAATCCAGCCAAGTCGCCTGGTTTGTCCAAAACAGGACCAGATGTAGTTTTAATTCCAACACCTAGCTCATTTGCAATAATATTTGCTAAAGTAGTTTTCCCAAGACCAGGAGGTCCGTGTAGCAAAACATGATCTAAAGCTTCTTCTCTTTCTTTTGCAGCTTGAATAAATACTTCTAAATTATCTACAATTTTTTCTTGCCCTTCAAAATCGATAAATAATTTAGGCCTTAATACTTGTTCTATCGCTAACTCCTCTTCAGAGACAACTTCATTTTCAGGATTTAGATCTTCATTCATTATTACAGCAAATGTAAACAATAATTGACAAAAAAAAGGGTCAGCAAAGCTGACCCTTAATCTTTATATTAACAATACATTTAAGTATGTAAATTTTTACTCTCATCTAAGAAAGGATGATTCTTAGTTTCTAAAGGCTGCTTAGTGAGTGCATTTAATACTAAGTAGATGAACAGTCCCGAAAACCCTAATCCCATTCCAATCTCAGTAAATCCAATATGACCATGCGTACCTAAAGTACCTGGCGCTACTAACAAATAAGAATTTATCCAATGTCCAACTAAGATGACACAACCTACAAAAATTAACCTTCCATTGTTTCTTTTTGCATCTCTACTCATCAACAAAATAATAGGTGCAATAAAGTTAATAATCATGCTAAACCAGAATAAAAATTTATAATTCTCAACCTCTAACCTAGCCATAAAATAGGTTACTTCCTCAGGGATATTAGCATACCATATTAGCATAAATTGCGAGAACCACATATAGGTCCAAACTAAAGACATAGCAAAAATCCATTTCCCTAAATCATGAATATGATTTTCATTTACATCCTCTAAGTAACCTTGTCTTTTTAAGTATAACGTAAATAATAATATTGTTGTAAAACCAATTGCTCCCCACTCAGCAAAAACATACCATCCGAAAATAGTAGAAAACCAGTGTGGGTCAATTGACATAATCCAATCCCAAGATGCCATAGCAGAAGTAACTGCGAAAAACACCATAAACCAAGCTGAAGTACTTACTGATTTAAAGTGAATAGCCGTACCAACTACTTTATCTTCTAAAACTGATAAGGCTCTTAATTTTTTTGCAAAATAGTTCCACCCTAGCAAATAAATAATAGTTCTAATAATAAAGAAACTTGCATTTAAATAGGCTTCTTTGCCAGCAATAATTCTATCATAATGCTCGCTTGCAGGATCCATAATACCCTCATGTAACCAGTGATAAATATGATTCCAATGCATAATGCTTGCAAACATTATAAATAACATAATTAAACTCATTACTGGTAAAGCACTCATAACTGCCTCTGGCACTCTTTTTAATACTATTGACCACCCAGCTTCAGAAACATATTGCTTTGCTACAAAGAACACTCCAAAAACTGCAATTCCTATAAAAAAGTAGTTATTGAAGAGTAAACTTGGCCATGCTCTATGAGCATCTGTAGAAAATCCGTAAATTAATGCAATCAATCCAATGGCCATAAGTACCATTGAAAAATTCTTTGCTTTTTTATCTATTGTAAACATTCTATATCTATTTTAATTTTTACCGTAATGTTGTAATTCCTCTTGCACATAAAGTGTGATCTTCCATCTTTCTTCTTCATTAATCTGAGATGCATGAGGACCCATAGCATTTAAACCAAAAGTAATTGCATGAAAAATATGTCCTGCTTTTAAATCACACATAGGTAAGTCACATCTTCTTTTTAGCTTATCATCATTATAATGAGGTACAGCAGAATAAACAGGATGCATGATAGTTCCATCACCAGCTCCAGTTTGCCCATGACAATGTTCGCAAAACATTCCGTAAAGAGCCTTTCCATCCGCTACATTTTTATCATTATTCTCGATAGGACTCACGGCTGTATTTCCTGCTGACAAATAACCTTCTAAACTTCCATCATAATTAAAAGTAGAAAGATACCCTCTAGCAATAGTACCTTCTACAGGAAGTTGAGCATTAATACCAGTAACTGCATTTTCACCATAAGTCTCCAGAGATGGTGAACGGTACATGTTAGGCATAAATTCATAACCAGGATCAGAATCACCACCACAAGATGATAAGAAAACAACTACTGAGATAAAAGCTAATTTTAAAATTAATTTATTCATAATTACGCGTCTTTTTCGTTAATTTCAGTGGCTCCAGTTTTCGTAAGCATTGATTTTATTTTAGCTACATCACCTTCAACTTCAATTTCCATTAGAAACTTATCGTCAGTAGTTCTTGGGTCAGGACTATCAGATACTCCTCCAGGATATAATCCATTTCTTATCAAATAAGTAATAGACATAAGATGAGCAGCAAACATGACAGTACATTCAAACATAATAGGTATAAATGCTGGCATATTATGGTAAAAAGTAAAGTTTGGTTTACCACCAATGTTCTGGGGCCAGTCGATAATCATGATATTATAAATCATTAATGAAGCCAGCGATAGACCTATACAACCATAGATAAAAGCAGTAATGGCTATTCTTGTTTCTTTTAAACCCAAAGCTTTATCCAATCCGTGTACAGGGAAAGGAGAATACACTTCCTTAATTTCAATTTTATTAGCGCGAATTTCTTTTACTGCTGCCAATAAAACTAGCTCGCAATCAAAAATTCCGTATAGTGTGTTTTTACTCATTATTTCTTATTTTTATATTCCGAACCTGAGGATTTAAGAATCGATTTTAATTCTGCTTGTGCTATTACTGGAAAAGTTCTTGCATATAACAGGAACAATACAAAGAAGAAGCCTATAGTTCCAACATATATTCCTATATCAATAAATGTTGGGGAGAACATTGACCAAGAAGATGGTAAAAAATCTCTATGTAGAGAAGTTACAATAATTACAAAACGCTCAAACCACATTCC
>CATEYX010000065.1 GCA_949511925.1 Cryomorphaceae bacterium
AGCAATTGTTAAAAAAACAATGGGAAATAATCCTAGGAGAATTGTTAAAATTGAAATTGATTTAACGTTCCCAAAAGAATACGATTCTAAAACCAAAACTATTTTAGAAAGAGCTGCTCGTAATTGTCCAGTACATCATACTTTGTCAGAAAGTGTAGAAAAAAATATTTTGTTTAAGTATTTAAGTTTAGCATAGACCTCATACCAATGCAAAGACTATTACACGTTTAACAATTATCCTAAAATAAATAGAAAACCCACTCAAATGAGTGGGTTTCTTTTTAGTGGAGCTGGGGGGTATCGAACCCCCGTCCAAACAAGGAATTAAATAACTTTCTACATGTTTATCTTATTTTAATTTTCGAAATTAGGATGGATATAAGCAATCCAAACCCAATTCTTAGCTTTTTAAAATTTTGCTGGTTTATAAAAGCAATAAACCAACTATCCTGATTTTGATTATGTCCCAAGATTTATAGGAGACAGGAAGTCCTATAAAAGAGACAAAAGCTTACGTAATTATATAAATTAGGCAGCTAAAGCGTAGTTATTCTCGCCAATTAAAAATGTGAACTTTGATATTTACGAGCCAAAATACAATGCTCGACATGCTTACTACAAAACGCACTTGCAGTCAAATCCAGTCAGCCCCAATAAATTAATGAACAAGTGCAAAATTACAAAAATGACTAGTTAAGTCTTCTTCTTTTTTTACTTTTGTTATTCAAATATTATAGCATTATGAAGATAGGAGTTTTACAAGAAGAAAAAGTACCAGCCGATAAGCGTGTTCCTTTAACACCAAAGCAATGTAGACAACTGCTGGATACTTACCCAGACATTGAAATTTTAGTGAAAAGTAGCGCTATAAGATGCTTTTCAGATGCTATGTATATTGCTGAAGCAATTAATATTGTTGATGATTTGAGTGATTGTGATGTGTTAATAGGAGTGAAGGAAGTGCCAAAAGAATCATTAATTGCTAATAAAACTTATTTATATTTTTCCCACACTATAAAAGAACAATCTTACAATAGAGGATTGTTATTAAAAATGATGGAACTTAATATAACTATGGTGGATTATGAAGTGTTAAGGGATAAGCAAGGAAATCGCCTTTTAGGTTTTGGAAGATATGCAGGTATTGTGGGAGCTTATAATGGTTTTTTAACTTATGGTCTGAAATCAGGAAATTACTACTTGAAAGCAGCTCATAGTTGTGAGGATAGGGTAGAAATGGAATCTGAAATGAGTAAAATAAAATTAAGTGATGAAAAAATTATTGTTACTGGAAATGGTAGGGTAGGGAATGGTGTTTTGGAAATTATGGAAAAGTCTAATATAAGAGAGGTTTCAAAATCAGATTTTTTAACTAAAACGTTTAATGAAGCTGTTTTTGTTCATTTAAATTTCATGGATTATAATGTTAAAAAAGATGGCAGTAGTGCTGTAAAGCAAGAATTTTATAGTAATCCTGAATTATTTAAATCATCCTTCATGGACTATGCTATACATGCTGATATTTTTATTGCGGGACATTATTATAGTTCAGGTTCTCCTTACTTGTTTACTAGAAAGAATGCTAAGAATCCAGACTTTAATTTAAAAGTTGTAGCAGATGTTTCTTGTGATATTAATGGTCCTATTGCTTGTACAATTAAACCGTCAACGATTGCTAGTCCGATTTATGGATATGACAAACAATCAGAAAAAGAAGTAGATTTTAGAAATGATGATGCAATTGCAGTTATGGCAGTTGATAATTTGCCTTGTGAGCTGCCAAAAGATGCTTCTGAGGATTTTGGTAATGAGATGTTGGATAAAATTATCCCTTCTTTAATAATTAGTGATGATGAGCAAATTATTGCTAATGCAACTATTTGTAAAGCAGGTGATTTAACTCCAAATTTTGAATACTTAAGTAATTACGTAAACGGAAATTAAATTGCTTTTAGGTCAGCAATAGTTTGCGTAGGATTATCTGATTTAAATATAAAGCTTCCTGCAACTAATACATCTGCACCTGCATCAATTAATTTTTTTGCGTTAGCAGAAGTTACTCCGCCATCAATTTCTATATGAGTATTTAGATCTTGATCATTAGCCATCTGTCTAAGTTTTCTTACTTTTTTGTAAGTCATTTCCTCAAACTTTTGCCCACCAAATCCTGGATTTATTGACATTAATAAAACCATATAACATTTAGGCAAAATATCTTCCAATACACTTACTGGAGTTGTTAAATTTAGAACTATACCAGCTTTACATCCTGCATCTTCTATCTGAGTAAGTATCCTGTGTAAGTGTACTGTTGATTCGTAATGTACAGTAATGATATCCGCACCAACTTTTGCAAACTCCTCAATATAGCGTTCGGGCTTCTCTATCATTAGGTGTACATCAAGTGGTTTTGTTGCATGCTTTTTTATAGCCTGGATTACTGGCATTCCATAAGATATATTTGGCACGAAATGACCATCCATTACGTCAATATGAAACCAATCAGCTTGGCTATTATTTATCATTTCGCAATCTCTTTGAAGGTTTCCGAAATCAGCTGCTAATATTGAAGGTGCAATTTTATGTGACATGTAATCATTTTTTGGCAAATATAGATAATAAAAAAGAGGGCTAACAGCCCTCTTTTAATTTATCCTAAATAAGTTTTTAAGATTTTACTTCTTGTGGTTTGTTTCAACCTTCTAACTGCTTTTTCTTTTATTTGTCTTACTCTTTCTCTTGTTAAATCAAATTTCTCACCAATTTCTTCAAGTGTCATGGCGTGTCCTCCGTTTAATCCAAAGTAAGAAGAAACAACATCAGCTTCTCTAGGTGTTAAAGTATCTAAAGCTCTTCTGATTTCCTCTCTTAATGATTCTAACATTAATTCAGCATCAGGGTTTGGACTTTCGTCAGAACCCATTACATCATACAAATTACTGTCTTCTCCTTCAATTAATGGAGCATCCATAGATACATGTCTTCCTGTATTCTTAAGTGATTGCTTAACTTCAGTAAGTGAAAGTTCTACTAAATCTGCAATTTCTTCGGGTGTAGGTGGACGTTCAAATTTTTGCTCTAAAACTGCATAAGCTTTGTTGATTTTATTGATTGACCCAATTTTATTAAGCGGTAACCTTACAATACGAGATTGTTCAGCC
This sequence comes from Cryomorphaceae bacterium, assembly GCA_949511925.1. Lineage (GTDB taxonomy): Bacteria > Bacteroidota > Bacteroidia > Flavobacteriales > BACL11 > UWMA-0277. The sequence goes on from CATEYX010000065.1 coordinate 3,162, forward strand.
AAAGCTTGTAAAATTGATTGGCGAATCCACCAAACAGCATATGAGATAAATTTAAATCCTCTTGTTTCGTCAAAACGCTTTGCAGCCTTAATCAGTCCAAGATTCCCTTCATTAATTAAATCAGGTAAAGTTAATCCTTGATTTTGATATTGTTTAGCAACTGAAACTACAAAACGTAAATTTGCTTTGGTTAACTTTTCAAGAGCTCTTTGATCACCTGCTTTAATTTTTTGTGCTAATTCTACTTCCTCTTCAGCAGTAATTAAATCAACCCTTCCAATTTCTTGTAAGTATTTGTCAAGTGATGCAGTTTCTCTATTGGTAACCTGCTTTGTAATTTTTAGTTGTCTCATTTGAATTTTTTTAGTTATTAAGCTTTTGCAGAATCCTTATACGAATCGTATTGCGAAAGGTTACACTATTTAAAAAATTATTTTGTTTGTTTTTCTGGCTTAGGTAAAAGTACTTTTCTTGATAATTTTAATTTACCACTTCTTTCGTCAATAGCAATTAATTTTACCTCAATAGTATCTCCTTCCTTAAGTACATCTTCAACATTATCAACTCTTTCCCAAGCTAATTCTGAAATATGAACTAAACCGTCAGTATTAGGTGAAATTCCAATAAATGCACCATAAGGCATAATTGATTTTACCTTTCCTTTATAGATTGCTCCAATTTCAGGCATAAAGGCAATAGATTTTATTTGCTCTACTGCTAAATCAATTTTTTCTTGATCAGTTCCTAAAATTTCAACAACACCCATATTATCTATTTCTTCAATAGAAATATTAGTTTCAGTAGATGCTTGTAATTCTTGAATGATTTTTCCTCCAGGGCCAATAATTCCACCAATAGTAGATTTAGGTACCTTTAATACAACAATTTTAGGTGTTTGAGGTTTTAGCTGAACTCTTGGTTCTGAAATTGTCTCAATAATTTTCCCTAAAATATGTAATCTTCCTTCTCTTGCTTGGTTTAGGGCTTTATCTAAAATTTCGTAAGATAATCCTTGTACTTTAATATCCATTTGACATGCAGTAATACCATCAGCAGTACCACATATTTTAAAGTCCATATCTCCTAAATGATCTTCATCACCTAAAATATCAGAAAGTACAGCATAGTTACTTGGATCTTTTTCATCAGAAATTAATCCCATAGCAATACCGGAAACTGGTTTTTGAATTTTAATTCCTGCATCCATAAGTGCCATAGTTCCTGCACAAACAGTTGCCATCGAAGATGATCCGTTTGATTCTAAAATATCAGAAACAATACGTACAGTATAAGGATTGTCAGCAGGAATCATTTTTTTCAATGCTCTTTGCGCTAAATTTCCATGACCAATTTCTCTTCTACTTACATTAAATTTCATTCTAGCTTCTCCAGTAGAGAAAGGAGGGAAGTTGTAGTGTAAATAGAAACTTTCATGTCCTTGATGAGTTACACCATCCAAACGGTTAACATCAGTAGCTGAACCTAAAGTTACAGTTGTTAATGATTGAGTTTCACCTCTTGTAAATACAGCTGAACCATGTGGACTATATAAATAATCAACTTCACACCAAATAGGTCTGATTTCAGTTGTTGCTCTTCCATCTAATCTTTTTCCTTCTGCTAATACAAGATTTCTTATCGCTTCTTTTTCAACATCATGGTAGTATACACCAATTAATTTTGAATCATATTCTTCAACTTCATTTTCTGATAAGCTTGCAATCCAATCTGTTTTTACAGCTTTGAATTTAACTGATCTTTCATCTTTACCTAAACCTTCATTAGCTACAGCATAAACAGCATCATAAGTGTCTGCCTTAATTCTAGTTTTTAAATCTGCATCATGATTTTCATGTGAGTATTCTCTCTTTTCTGCTGAAACACCAACTTTAGCAGCTAATTCTAATTGTGCAGCACATTGTACTTTAATTGCTTCATGCCCAATTTTAATTGCTTCAATCATTTCAGCTTCTGAAACTTCACTCATTTCTCCTTCCACCATTGCTACACTATCAGCTGATGCACCAACCATAAGGTCAATATCTGCATTTGCTAATTCTGCTGATGAAGGGTTAATGATGTAATTTCCATCAATTCTTGCTACTCTACATTCTGAAATAGGTCCATTAAACGGAATATCAGAAAGTGCAATTGCAGTTGAAGCAGCAAGTGCAGCTAAAGCATCAGGTTTTACGTTAGGGTCATGTGAATTTAATGATATCATAATTTGTACCTCAGCATGATAATCACTAGGAAACATGGGTCTTAATATTCTGTCAACTAAACGCATTACCAATATTTCTTGGTCAGTTGGTCTTCCTTCTCTTTTTAAGAATCCTCCAGGGAATCTTCCGTCAGCTGCAAATTTTTCTCTATAATCTACTGTTAATGGTAAAAAATCTACTCCTTCTCTTGCTCCAAAGCTAGAAACTACAGTTGCAAGCATATGAGTATTACCCATTCTTAATTCAACTGATCCGTGTGCTTGTTTTGCTAATTTTCCTGTTGAGATACTAATCTCTCTACCGTCTGGTAGTGTAATAATTTGTTTTTCTTCTTTTATCATCTTGTCTTCTTTGTTTATAAAAATTAAAAAAGGCAATAAAAATATTGCCTTTTTTTGTAGTTTGTCCTTTTCTTGTTATCTTCTAAGACCTAAATTTTTCACTAGTTCTCTGTACTTCAAAATATCCTTACCTTTTAAGTAGTCTAGTAATTTTCTTCTTTTACCAACCATTAGTTGTAATGATCTTTGAGTTCCGTAATCTTTACGGTTTAATTTTAGGTGTTCAGTTAAATCTGAAATTTTCTTAGTAAATAAGGCTACTTGAGAGTGAACTGATCCTGAATCTTTGGCATCATTACCAAATTCTTTGAAAATATTTTCTTTGTCTTGTGTTGTTAAGCTCATGTTTTTCTGTTTAAAACCACTTTAATTTATGGGCTGCAAATTTAATAAACTAATTGAATAATAAGCCCTTTTAAAATATAATTTATTTTTTAATAATTCTGAATAGCTGAGCCAGTTTTTCTTTAAGGTCTTTTCTGTCAACTATAAAGTCAAGAAATCCATGCTCTTGTAGGAATTCGGAGGTTTGAAATCCTTCAGGTAAATCTTTACCGATAGTTTCTTTTACCACTCTAGGTCCTGCAAAACCAATTAAAGCATTTGGTTCAGCAATATTCATATCTCCTAACATCGAAAATGATGCGGTAGCACCACCAAAAGTAGGGTCGGTACATAATGATATAAAAGGTAAACCTGCTTTACTTAGTTTAGCTAGTTTAGCTGATGTTTTTGCCAACTGCATTAAGGAAATACCAGCTTCCATCATTCTTGCTCCTCCTGATTTGGAGATTATAAGGATTGGATGTTTGTTTTCACGAGCATAATCAATTGCTCTAGAAATTTTCTCACCAACAACTGAACCCATTGAACCACCAATAAATGTGAAATCCATTGCAGCAATAACAACTATATCTCCTTTTATTTTACCATGCGCAGTTCTGACAGCATCTTTTAGACCTGTTTTTTTCTGCATAGCTTTAACTCTATCAGGGTACTTCTTTTTATCCTTAAATTTTAGAGGGTCTAAGGAGGTCATTTCTTTATCTAACTCGATAAATTTATTATTATCAAATAAAATTTCAAAATATTCGGTTGAACCTATTCTACTATGGTAGTTACAGTTAATACAGCAATGAAGATTTTCTTTATGTTCTTCTGTAGTAACTATCGTTTTACATTTAGGACATTTACTCCATAGTCCATCTGGTGTTTCTTTCTTTTCGTGTGTAGAAGTAGTGATTCCTTCCTTTATTCTATTAAACCAACCCATAATTATGCGTTTGTATTTATATTATTTAAATCGTTAAATGATCGTGTTAATCTAGCTATAAACGTTAATTCACCAGCTCTATTATATGCTCTAGGGTCATAGTATTTTTTATTTGGCTTTTCTTCTCCTTCAGGATTTCCTATTTGAGTTTTAACATAATCATTATTTGCTAAGAAATAGTCTCTTACCCCCTGAGTGAAACCCCATTGCAAGTCCGTGTCAATATTCATTTTAATAACTCCATAACCAATTGCTTCAGTAATTTCTGCTTGGCTTGATCCTGAACCTCCATGAAACACAAAGTTAATAGGTTGCTTTTCAGTATTGAACTTATCTTCAATAAATTTTTGAGAATTATCTAATATTTTTGGCGTAAGAACTACATTTCCTGGTTTATAAACTCCATGAACATTTCCAAATGCAGCCGCTATAGTGAATTTATCACTTATCTTCATAAGTTCTTCATATGCATAAGCTACTTCCTCAGGTTGAGTGTATAGTTTTGAAACATCAACATCAGTATTGTCAACTCCATCTTCTTCTCCTCCTGTAATACCTAATTCAATTTCTAAAGTCATTTCAATAGCACTCATTCTTTTCAAGTACTTTTTACATAACTCAATGTTTTCTTCTATAGGCTCTTCTGATAAATCAATCATGTGTGAAGAATATAATGGTTTACCATGTGCAGCATAAAATTCTTCTCCTGCTTCTAATAATCCGTCAATCCAAGGTAATAATTTTTTTGCAGCATGGTCAGTATGTAAAATTATACTTGCTCCATAAAGTTCAGCCATTTGGTGTACGTGTACAGCACCTGAAATTCCTCCAGCAATTGCAGCTTCTTGGTCGGTATTAGACAACCCTTTTCCAGCATAAAATTGACATCCTCCATTTGAAAACTGAATTATTGCTGGTGAGTTAAGTTCTGCAGCAGCTTCCAATACTGCATTTACAGTGCTTGTATTACTTACATTTATTGCTGGTAACGCATATTTATTTAGCTTTGCATCAGCAAAAACTTCTTGTAATTGATCTCCTGTTAATACTCCAGCTGCAAATTTTGACATTAGTTTTTAAGTTTTAATTTAAGAAAGCAAAATTATAAGATTGTTATGAATTTTAGCATAATTTTCTAATAATTTCATATTATTGACTATAATTAAAAAAAAATAAGTGATTTCAAAAAATCAGATTAAGTTTATTAAGAGTTTATCTCTTAAAAAGAATAGGGTAAAGGCGCAGTTATTTGTTGCAGAGGGTGAAAAGATTGTAAATGAATTGTTGAATTCTGAATTCGAAATTGAGAATATTTATGCAACAAAACAATTTTCAGGATTAAATAGTTGTCCAAAATCAGCTGTAACCCTAGTTAGTAATGAGGAGTTGTCAAGGATAAGTAACTTGACATCACCAAATAATGTGTTGGCTATTGTTAAGATTAGTCAACAACAATCAGAAAAGAATCATGGAATAACTTTAGTGCTAGATGATGTGAATGATCCTGGAAATTTAGGGACAATAATTAGAATGTGCGATTGGTTTGGTGTCACACAGCTTATTTGTTCGAAAAGTACTGTAGATTGTTATAACCCTAAGGTAGTCCAGTCAGCTATGGGCTCTCTGTTTAGGTTTGATATTAAGTATTTGGAACTAACTACTTATTTGGCTGATATTGATACACCAATTTATGGTGCTTATATGAATGGTGTTGATGTTAAGGGACAAGAAATACCTAATAAGGTTCATCTTATTATGGGAAATGAGGCAAATGGTATATCCGAATCAATTAGTAAATACATTACGAATAAAGTATCTGTTAAAAATATTGGACAGAAAGCAGAGTCATTGAATGTAGCTATAGCTACTTCAATATTATTGCATGAGTTTTGTTCTTAATTATTTTTTAACCCATACTGTTTAGACCATCTTAATCCTTCCCATCCGCATTTATCACAGTTATAGCGTCTCCAATCAAACATAACAAGAGTTAAGTAGTAAATAATTTTATCTTTAAAAAATCTTTTTACTCTTTTAAGAGTACCTTTACAATCAGGGCAACAGTTATTGGAGTTACTGCTTCTTTTTTTACTTCCAATTCCTATATATTGAATAACAAATAGAAAGAGAATATATAATAGTATTATAATAAATATCAGTAGAAAATTGTCCATAAAATGTGGTTAATATTTTTTTTTAGATTTCTTTTGCCGAAACTATTAAAAAAAAGTGAATTAGTAACGGTAATCTGTAATGAATTAAAAAAGAGATTTTTATGACATTTTTTTACTCAAAAGTAAACGAAATCATCCATCCGTTTGTACTTAAATAATTTATTGATTGGGTGTAAACCGTTTCATCCTCTGAAAGAATATTTAGGATTCCATATGAGAGCTTTATCTGAGGAGAAAATTTGAAATATTCTAAGTAAAAGTCAAATCCAAAACCAATTTCACCCATTAAGTCATTTTTCTTTAATTTTACTATTTCTTTACCTTCATCATTTATTTTATCTTGTGAGGCAACATCTAAACTGTATTTTATACCACCTATTACATAGGTTCTAAAATTGTTATATCGAGCAGATTTATATTTTATATATATTGGAAAATCAATTAGAGTAGATTCGATTCGTTTTACTCTTTCATCACTTACACCATTGCTATCAATAAAACCATAATTCAAATTTCGCTCTCCAAAAACTAGGGTAGGAATAAAGCGTAAGTCGGTAAACTTCCCGATTCTTAGGTTAGATACTATCCCAAGATTAAATCCTTTTTGACTATTAGGAAGTAGAGTGAGTAAGGTATCATTGGTTAGGGTGCTACTACTTTTCTTAATGTTAAAATTAAGTTCATTAATTCCAAGGGTAAATCCAAAATGCAATTTCTTAAAATCATAACGAGCTAGATTTTGAGGTTTCTTTCTTCTTTGCCCATAAGTGTTGCTAGCTCCTATAAATAAAAGTAAAATAATAAAGTATTTAATTTGTTTCAGCATTTAGCCCCTAAACGATAAGAATATTATTTTATTGCAATATATAATGAAACGATTCCAAATGTTAGGGGAATGTGTTTGCATTCTTTAAATCCTACTTTATCAAGTTCAGTTAAAAAATCATTTCCTGATGGAAAGGCCGAAACTGAATCTGGTAAGTAAGTGTAAGCATTTTTGTCTTTTGAAATAATACCTCCAATGAAAGGCAATATATGATGAAAATATAGATTATAAAACTGTTTTAAAGGAAAATGAGTTGGCTCTGATGGTTCAAGTATAGCTACTCTACCGCCTGATTTCAGTGTTCTATACATTTCTGATAGTCCTTTGTTTAAGTCTTCAAAATTACGTACCCCAAAGCCAGCAGTTATTGCATCATAACTATTATTCTGAAAAGGTAATTTTTCCGAATCAGCCAATTGTAACTGAATTCTATTAGAAAGTCCTTTTTTAGTTATTTTTTCAACTCCAACGTCAAGCATTCCTTGTGAAATATCAATTCCTGTTATATTAGCATTTGTATATTTTGAAGCACTAATAGCAAAATCACCAGTTCCAGTAGCAATATCAAGTATTGTGGCTGGCTTATTATTTAGTTTTTTAATAGCAATTTTACGCCAGATATTATCCATTCCTAAGGATAATGTATGATTCAGAAAATCATAACTACCCGCAATGTTATCAAACATTTTGGTTACTTGATTTTTCTTTGTTTCTGTGTTATTGTAAGGAGTAACTTTAGTCATTAACTAATGTGTTTTAAAGCTTCTTTAAGTAATTTTTTTTTATTGATAGGTACAACTCCTACCTCTTCACATACTATACCGCCTGCTAATGTAGAAAGCATGGAAAGGTCAGGATAATCCATGTTTGAAGCAAGACAAAGTGATGCTACAGAAACAACAGTATCTCCAGCACCAGAGACGTCAATAATATTTCTTTTAAAAGCTGGAGTATGCTTATATTCCTTCTCAGAATTAATACATATCCCTCTTTCTGATAACGTAAGTAAAATTCCTTTTGCAGAAAGTTGGTTTCTTAGTTCTGTTGTAGCTTTTTCAATTTCAGTAATATTATTAGGATCAAAATCAACCTTCATTCCTGCTTTTATTTCTGCTAAGTTGGGTTTAAATATTGTACAGTTTTTATAAGAGTTAAAGTTTAGCTTTTTAGGGTCAACAATGGTAGGAATTCCTCTTTCATTTGCAGTAGCTATTACTCCTTCAATTATTTCAGGAGTAAGTACTCCTTTATTATAGTCTTGTAAAATAATAACATCAATATCATTCATTAAACTTATAGTAAGTTTTAAGAATTCTTCCACTTGAACAATAGGGGAGGTTTCTTCTTCATCAATTCGTAATTGTTGTTTATTTTCAGCTATTACTCTTGTTTTAATTGTTGTTTTTCTATTTTTAGTAGAAAAGATACCTTCTATTGAGAGGTTTGATTCTTTCATTAGTTTCTCAAACAAAACACCTCTTTCACCAGTGCCTATTACTGAACACAAGATAGGATTAGCACCAAGAGATTTTAAGTTAAGAGCAACATTTGCTGCTCCTCCTAATCTGTTCTCGTGTTTTTTTACTTCAACTACTGGTACAGGAGCTTCTGGGGACATCCTATTTACTTCTCCCCATAAGTATGAATCAATCATAGCATCTCCTATAATGAGAACTTTTTTATCATTAAATCCATTAAGTAATGTTTTGAAATCCATTAATTTAATTTTGCTAATTGTAATTTAATTCTTGACATTGCCTCCATTAACTTACCATCAGCTGCAGCATAAGAAACCCTTACGCATTCAGGATTTCCAAAAGCATCACCAGCTACAAAAGCAACATGTGCTTTGTTTAGTAAATACATGCAAAAATCATTTGCATTATTTATGGTTGTATTATCAACTGACTTTCCAAAATAATAACTTACATCAGGGAATACATAAAATGCTCCTTGTGGAACATTGCATTTTATACCTTTAATACTATTTAACTCATTTAAAATCATATCTCTCCTTTTAAGGAAAGTAGCTTTCATTTCAATAGTAACTTCTTTTGGGTCAGCAAGCATAGCTGTTTCAGCTGCCTTTTGTGCAATAGCACAAGTAGCGGAAGTAATTTGTCCTTGAATTTTATTGCATGCTTTAGCTACCCAAAGTGGTGCTCCAACAAAGCCAACTCTCCAACCTGTCATTGCGAATCCTTTAGAAACACCATTTACTGTTATTGTTCTATCTTTCATACTAGCAATTGTTCCCATTGAAAAGTGAGCCTCAGTAAAGTTTATGTGCTCATAAATTTCATCAGCAACAACATAAATTTCAGGATATTTTTCCAGCATTTTTGCAATTGCCTCTAATTCTTCTTGGGTGTAAACTGTTCCGCTTGGGTTACAAGGTGAGCTGAACATTAATAGTTTTGTTCTTGGTGTAATTGCAGCCTCTAATTCTTCAGGGGTAACTTTAAAGTCAGTAGCAATAGTTGAAGGAACTTCAACAGGAACACCTTCCGATAACTTGATGATCTCGGTATAACTTACCCAGTAAGGACAAGGTAAAAGCACCTCATCACCAGGATTTAATAAACTCAAACATACATTTGCTAAGGATTGTTTAGCTCCAGTAGAAGTTACAACCTGGTCAGCTGTATATTCTAAATTATTATCCCTTTTAAATTTTTTAACAATAGCGTTTCTTAGTTCAGGTAAACCAGGTACTGGAGTGTAGTGAGAGAAATTATCATCTATTGCTTTTTTTGCTGCTTGTTTAATGAAATCAGGAGTATCAAAATCAGGTTCACCAAGGCTTAAAGCAATTACATCATGCCCTTGCTCTTGTAACTCTCTACTCATCCTTGCCATTGCCAGGGTTGCTGATTCTGCTAATCGATTTAGCCTGTCTGATACTTTTGTCATGCTTTTTGCTTGTAGTTTTTAAAAGTTGTCAAATATAGTGAATAGTTGTCGTTTGCTAGTCACTTGTTTTTAGATTTTGTTTTGGATATTCAATTTATTAGTTTTGAGTCATGAAAATTATAAAATCTAATAAATACTCAGTAGAGTATGTTCGTATAGCAGATAAAAAACACTTGATCTAAACTAATAAAATCACTAACTTATTACTTTACTGTTTATAATTGTATTTACGCAGAGATGGAAAATATTTTTCTAATAATCCGAATTATCACTTTCACTTACATCATCATTTTTAATACCAGATTTTTTCATTGATGATTTGAAATTAAGTTTACCAAATGTATACTTAAAACTGATTCCTATAGAACGAAATGTAATAATTCTTTCAGATCTTTGCCTGAAATTTCCCCCATTAATTTCTGTTAAAAATATTTTTTTATCTTTAAAAGGTTCAATTATTCTTATTCCTAGAGAACCTCTTTTATTTTTAAATTCTTTTTTAACTCCAAAACTCATCATACTAAAAGATGTAGAATTTCCTTGAATTGTTTGGTTAGGAGATCTAAAAAAACCCCAACATTCAGCTTTCCAGTGATCTCCTATGTTATAGCTACCGCCAAAGTTATAACTGTATAATAAAGAACTTGTTAAGGAAATTGGTTGGCCATCAATCACTCCGTTTCCTTTATATTGATACAGGTTAAATCCTGTACGGATATTAAATTTATCAAAACGTAGCGAACCAAAATAATTAATTCCATAATTATTGCTTGAGCCAATATTTTCATACCTACTAGTTGTAATTCCATTTCTAATACTTGAGTAGCTTTCTATTATGTCACTAGTATTTTTAATGTATAAGTTATAGCTACCTTGATATTTTCTGCCAAATTGATTATAGCCCATTTCTATTTGTTTAGCATTAGCAGGAGTTAGTTCTGGATTTCCTTCAGTTGTGCTATAATCATTAATTTTTATTGTATTTGGATTTATATTTTGAATTCCAGGTCTTAATATACGATTACTGTAAGACAATTTTAATGATTTAGTTTTACTAAAATTCTTTGAAATAGTTATATTTGGTAAGATATTACCATATTTATTTCCTTTAAAATCACCATTAATTATTGTGTATTCGTATCTGACGCCTGTTTTTAAACCTATATCATTATTAAATAACCAATCACTAGAAATGTAAGTAGATAGTACCTGTTGCTTATAATTAAAAATGTTTTGAGGAGAAGAATAATTTGTAAATTCTGAAACTGTTGTACTAACTAACTCTCTGTCTCTATTAATTAATTTAGCTCCTATTTCTAATTTATTATCTTCCATAAAAGGATGAGTATAATCAGTTTGCAAAGTGATTTCTATTTCTTTTTCATCATTATATGTGCTGTACTGATTTATTTTTTCTTTCGAACTATTGATGTTGTCATCCCCTAAATCACCGCCAATTTGTAAAGAGATATTAAATTCTCTCTCATCATCATTCGCAAAAGTTTTAGTGTAATCTGTACTCCATTCTATATTTTTGCTTTCATTACTAGATCCTAAGAAGGATTTATAAATAATGGTATCGTTATTATTTGTTATAGTATTGTTATCACTAAATGATCCTCTACTTCCAAACCTAATATCTGACATAATGCTATTATAAGCATTAATATCGTAATACATATTTACAGAACCTCCAATTCCAACCCAATTACCAAATGTTTTACTAACTTGATTTAATACACTTGTATCACCATAGCTGTCCCAATCTTCTCTAAATAAATTAGATTCACCTTCTCTTGGCCAACTGTATCGTGCGCTAGCTCTTGCAGAAATACCAAATCTACCTTTTCCTAAACTAATGTTTGCAGATTGCTTATTCATTCTATTTCCAAATGAACCATTAACAGTACTTTTATAACCATCAATAACTTTTCTTTTGGTTATAATGTTAACAATTCCTGCATCTCCTTCACCATCATATTTGGCGCCAGGGCTAGTTATAACTTCAATGCTTTTAATTTCATCAGCTGGAATCATCTGAAGGGCTGTAGCTATATCAGAACTAAAAAAAGTTGACGCCTTTCCATTTACTAAAAATTTAATGTTTTTTGAACCTCTTAAACTTACTTCTCCTTCTAAATCAACAGTAAGTAGAGGAGTTTTTCTTAATACATCTGTCGCATCATTTAATCCTTCATTCATGTCGTTTTCTGCGTTATATACTATCTTGTCTATCTTAGATTCAAAGATTGGCTTCTGTTCTTTAATCTTAACTTCTGAAAGCATCTCATTATTAGAAATTAGTAATATATCGTTGAGCTTAATGTCTGGCTTTTTTTTGGTTAGTCCAAAATCAACATTTTGCATCTCATATCCTAAATAGCTCACACTAATTTTGTAGCTACCCGTTCGAATTTTATTCATACTGAATCTTCCTTTTGCATCCGAAATTGTACCTTCAATTATTTTATCCCACTTAGTGTTTGTGAGACTAATATTGGCGTATTCAAGTATTTCCCCAGTTTTGCTATCTACAATTTTACCACTAACATTTCCCTTTATATAATCTTTGGAGTTGTCTTTTCCAGAACCTTTATAGCTCCCACTTCCACCACCTCTTTCTTGTGCTAAAGTGAAAAAAGGGATTATCAGTGCAAAAAATATTATACGTTTCATCTATATGTTTTAAAAATAATTAGTCTCCAAATGTATATTTATTTAGTAGTAAAACTATACAAAAATATGTTTTATTTGATATTGCTAAAAAATATTGAAATAAAATAGGCTTAAATTTTGCATGACCAACCAAACAAACTCTTTTCTTTGATTATTTCAGCAACACCTTCTGGCACTTGGTCTTCCCAATTTCCTTGTTCACAGTTTTTTATTTTCTTTAAAACTTCTCTAGAAAAAATACCTAAAACTCCAGGATTAAAGTCTAAATCTATTAATCTTCCGTTACTAAGTAAGTAGTTGTATAAATCTTTAATTCTTGGATGAATAGGGATATTACCACTATTTAATAATTCGGTTTTATCATTTGGTTTGTATGGGTATAAATAGAAACGAATGTCTCTTGTAAAGATAATTCCAAATGCTTCCATTATTCCTCCATTCAGATTTCTATAGTATTGTTCATCAAACATTCCTACCAAATTATCAACTCCAAGAATAAGTCCCATTCTTAATTTTGTAAATTGAGATAAATATTCTATTAGTTTATAATATTTTCTATAGTTAGATATCATTACTGTATAACCTAGTGAACAAAGGATGTCTACTCTATCTAAAAAATCCCTTTCATCAACTTCTCCTTCAGCTTTTAAATTACTAAGTGTAATTTCAAAAAGCAGTTGAATATTTTCTTCTTTTACTTTTGTGTTTTTCTTAAATTCTTTCAATCCTCTATCAAGCATATCAATATTAACCTTAGTGACAGGCCTAAAACTCCCCCTTATAGTTACGATATTTTTTTTATGTAAGATGTCAGAAGGTTGCTGATTCATTCCGTCAGGAGTAAATATGACTGCATTTGTCATACGTTCCTTTACTAAGGTAAGACTTAATAAACGATTATCGACATGATCAAAAGCAGGCCCTAGCACTTCAATCATATCTATTTGTACTTTATCCTTTGATAGATTGTCGTATAATTGCTTTAATATTTCTTTAGGATCTGTTTCATTAAAGCAAGCATGTAACATATTTGTCCCAATAATGCCAACCGTTTCTTGTTGTAGCTGAGCGTCAGGGTCATTCAGTAAAACATGAATAATGAAATCACTTGGTTTTTGATTAGGAGTTAACTGAAAGCGCAAGCCCATCCATCCATGCCCTTTTGTTGTTTTAGAATAATTAATAGTTGCTATTGTGTCGGCAAATGCAAAATAACGCGTATCTTTATAATTATCCTTATTTAATCGCTCCTCCAAAAGAGAGTATTCTTTTTGGAGCATTTTCTCTAATCTTGATTTACAAACATATCTTCCGTCTGGTTCTTTTTCATATATAGCATCAGAAAAATCCTTGTCATAAGCTGACATAGTTTTCGCAATTGTACCTGAAGCAGAACCAACTCTAAAAAAATTTCGTACTACTTCTTGACCTGCACCTATCTCAACAAATGAACCATAAATGGAATCATCTAAATTAATTGCAAGTGCCTTTTGAGCTGGTGAAAGAATCATGTTATTTTTATCCATTACTTGTTTCTTTGTTTTTTGCAAATTTATATAGATATATCTTTACAAAACAGTTATTATATATAATTTTACAAAAAACTTTAATTGGTTATGAAAATTACTATTTTAGGAACAGGAACTTCACAGGGTGTACCGGTAATTGCATGTAAATGTGAGGTTTGTATTTCCTCAAATTCAAAAGATAATAGATTGCGTTCATCAGTAATGATTGAGGTTGATGACCTTAATCTTGTAATAGATACTGGTCCTGACTTTAGGCAGCAAATGCTAAGAGAAAGGGTTATGAAGGTAGATTCTATTTTATTTACTCACCATCATAAAGACCATGTAGCAGGAATGGATGATATTAGAGCTTTTAATTATAAATCGAAAAGAGATATGCCAATATATTGTAATCATA
>CATEYX010000066.1 GCA_949511925.1 Cryomorphaceae bacterium
AGAGCAAAAAAACGATTAGGTAAGTCGGCTGAAAAAGTAAAATGGATAGTAGCTGATATTACTGAATTTGTTCCCAAGCAAGAGTATGTCATTTGGCACGATAGGGCAGTGTTTCATTTTTTAACCCAACAGAAAGATAAAGAAAATTATCGTGAATTAGTGAATTCAGTTGTTAGCGGTTATTTTATTTTAGCTACTTTCTCAGATCTGGGGCCTAGTAAATGTAGCGGATTAGAAATTTGCAAATATGCCAAGCAAGATATGCAAGATTTTTTCTCCCTTAATTTCAGTATGATTAGCTCCCTTAAGTACAATCATCCAACCCCATTTGGAACGTACCAGAATTTTATATTTTCAATTTTTAATAAGATGAACGAATAAGAATTCATTTTTTTAGAATGAAATAGATAAATAACACATAAATTATTATATTTTTGTAGTATACTAAAAGTACTAAAATTTTAATAATGAAGAAATTATATTTCACTGTAGGACTATCAATACTATCCCTTTTTGCTCTTGCACAATGCCCAATAGGACAAACTGAAGTTACTATAGATGTCTCAACAGATAATTATGGTTATGAAGTTTATTGGGAGTTAGCGCCTACAGGAAGTAATTGTGGTAGTTCTGTAATACTTTCCTCTTACTATAGTTCGGCAATACTTTTTTCTTACGGAAATTCTGCTGTTGGTTGTAATGCTAATAATGTAAATTCTGGAGGCTATGCTAATAATACTGTAATTTATGAAGGTCCTTGGTGCTTAACTGATGGAGCTACTTATGAAATTTTATCAAGAGATGGTTATGGTGATGGAGGTGCTGCCTTTGTTACTAATATTGGATCATGGCCCATGTATAATTTCTCTGCAAGTTCTGCTAGTGAAACTTTTTCTTTTTCTGTAGTACCGCCTGCTGCTATTGATGGAGCAATGCTGAAAATTAAAAATCCTTCTTATATTTTAGCAGGAAACATTAGTTTAGAAGCAGAAATTAAAAATTTTGGTTCTAGCACTATTAATTCTATGGATGTTAACTATACCATTAATGGTGGAGCTAGTGTTACTCAAAATTTATCTGGATTAAATATTTATGCGCTTACATCATATGATTTAATTCACCCTACAGTTTGGATTCCAGCTACATCAGGAGCTTATTCTGTTGAATTATGGATTTCCAATATTAATGGTCAAGGGATAGATGCAGTGCCTTCGAATGACAATTTGATAAAAACAATTAATGTAAAAGATCCTATTCCAAATATTATTCCATCTTATACTTCTGTTAACAATACATTCACTTATGATGTAATTGTAAATTCTAGTAATCAAATTGATAAGCCAAGAGATTTAGATTTTCATCCTAATGGTGATTTATGGGTAATCAATAAAGGTACTGAAAACTCTGGAGGTAGTACTGTGAAAGTAGGTTCCCCAGGTACTGCTGGACAAACTTCTTTAAAGAAACAAGATGGAAATGCATGGCACTTTATGTCTTTACCTTCAGCAATTGCTTTTAATAATAATGGGGATTTTGCAACATCAACATCTGTTTTGTCTGCTAATCATAATGGAAGTACTTTTACAGGTCCTAGTTTATGGTCGTCAGATCCTTTAATTTATGCTGTAGATCATGGACCAGGTACAAATGGGTCTCATCTTGACATGCTACATGAAAGCCCATATTCAATGGGAATTGCTTCTGAAAAAGATAATGTGTTTTGGGTATATGATGATTATAGCAATGATATTGTTATGTATGATTTTGCTGAGGACCATGGGCCTGGTAATGATGATCATGATGATGGAAGGATAAGAAGGTTTCCTGGAATGGGGCTTAGTGCGATTAATCAGGATATTGTAAATCATTTAGTGTTAGATGCTGATAAAAAGTGGTTATATTTTGTAGATGGAGGCAATCAAAGAATATTGCGATTAGATATTACAACGGGTGCAACAAATGGAACGCCTTCTTTTTCCCAACAAGAAACTCTAGCAGAATATAAAAAAATGATTGGTTTTGTTTGGGAGGAAGTAATAACAACAGGTTTAGTTCAGCCAGCAGGAATTGATATTATTGAGGATAAGTTAGTGGTTACTGACCATAGTAATGGTGATATTGTTTTTTATGATGTGAATAATATTCCTGCTCTTGAAATTGGTAGAATACAAACTAATGAGCCAGGCATTATGGGTACTGTAATAGGCCCTAATGGAAAGCTTTGGTATGCTAATGCTACTTTAAATAAGGTTGTGAAAATTGAGCCTTCATCTATTATTTCCGCTATTGATGAAAATCAATTGGTTTTAAGTGGAAACCGTATCTATCCTAATCCTGTTTCAAATACTTTACATTTTACTTCCACACCTAATTCTGTATCAATATTTGATTTGAATGGAAAATTAATTTTATCAGCAAACAATAATATAAACACTATTGATGTTAGTGTGTTTAATGAAGGAGTTTACTTTATTGATGTGGATGGTGTTAAGTCTAAATTTATAAAATATTAACATGAAGTTGAAAGAAGTATTCAAAGTAGTTTTCTCTATTGTGATGGCAGTATTTATACTGTCTGTTTCAATGGGAATGAATATTTCTAGAATAAAATGTGATGAAGAAGGAAGTGTCTACTTAGGTACTGAAGTGCCTTCTTGTAGTGTGGAAAATGAAGTGGTTTGTAATAAGGAACAAGAGAAAGTGTCTTGTTGTATGATTGAGGTTCAAAAATCATGTTGTCCTGAAACTAATGATAAATCCTGTGCAAGTAGTACCCAAAATATTCATTATGATTTTGAAACTATATTAACTATTTTTAAACTTGATTTTTCAGAAAAAACTAGTTTACTTTCTTTTTTCAATTCGTATGAGAGTATATCATATTTTGTAAAAGTTAATAATTATTTTAGTGGTATACCACCACCAAAACTGAACAAACCCCAATTAGCTCAAATACAATCATTTTTACTATAAAATTAATTCTTGTTTAACTCGAGTTTAAATTTTATAAAATAAAAAATGAAAAAGATAATAATTATTGCAATAGTGCTTATTGCAAGTTTAAATGCAAAAGCACAAAATCAAATAATTGGAAAGGTACTTGAAATAGTAAATGATGGATCAGAACTTCCAATTCCTGGAGCTAATGTATATTGGGAAGGGACTACAATCGGTGCAGCTACTCAGGGAGAAGGAGATTTCTCAATTGTTGAGCCAACAGCATTTCCTGCAACTATAGTGGTGAGTTTTGTAGGTTATCAGCAATATACTCAGCTTATAAAGGATAATACACAACTTTACATTTACCTTACTCCATCCCTTGAACTTAAAGAGGTAAAGGTGAAGGGAAAGGTAAATACAACTAAGTTTTCTACAGTTAACTCTATTAATATGCAAACCCTTTCAACCGGCGAGTTAGAAAAGGCTGCTTGTTGTAATCTTTCGGAAAGTTTCAGTACAAATGCTACTGTTGATGTTAATTTTACTGATGCTGTTTCAGGAGCAAAGAAAATTCAAATGTTAGGTTTGGATGGAGCTTATACTCAGATAACCCAAGAAAACATGCCTTTAATAAGAGGAATTTCTTCTGCTTATGGTTTGAGTTATGTGCCAGGTACTTGGATAGAGTCTATTCAAATTATAAAGGGAAGTGGTTCAGTTGTGAATGGTTTTGAATCCTTTGCCGGCCAGATAAATTTAGAATATTATAAGCCAGAATCAGCTCCAAAATTATTTTGGAATGGTTATACGAATTCTGAAGGGAAATTAGAAAATAATTTGTTGTTTGCTAAAAAATCAGGAGATTGGAAAAGTAATCTGTTTACACATGTTTCTTATTTTGATAAAGAGGTTGATAATAATGATGATAAGTTCTTAGATATGCCTAAAGTAAAGCAGGTAAATATACTGAATAGATGGGATTATAAAGGGGATGGAAGTTATCACATTTCATTAACTGCAAGAGGTTTAGTGGAGGATAGGTTAGGAGGAACTATTGAAGATGCGCTTAACCCTTATGATGTTAATATTCATAATGACTTATTAGAATTTACATCAAAAACAGGAGCTATACAACCAAACTCTCCCGGTAAAAGTGCCGGTTTGCAAACCTCATTCAGAAGGCATAATCAAGCTGCTATTTTTGGAGAGAATGAATATAAAGGTTTACAGGAAAGTGCTTATTTTAACCTTATCAGACAAACTTATATTGTTACTACTAACCATAAGTTGAAATATGGAACAAGTTATTAT
>CATEYX010000067.1 GCA_949511925.1 Cryomorphaceae bacterium
AAGTACAACGATTAATTTTTTTATATTATTTTTCATTATTGTTTTGTTTTTATATTAGCTCCTGCTTTAGCTTTAATTTCAAAATTTATTGTATTATCAATATCTAACAAATCACATAGTGATCAATCGTCTTTAACAATTTCATTTTCATTTACTCTTTTCACCTTAATACAAGGATCTCCGACACAGTCCTTGCTTTTGTTCAATACATAATAATAGTCTTCAGAATCACACGGGCAATATGAACATGATCCATCATCTTTAATTGCTTTCGCATTATAATTAGTAGCTAATTTATCTGTACATCCTTTAGGATCTACCTTAATGTTAGGGTCAGGAATACACTGTTCATTACATTGCTTTACTGAATCATAATTTGGATTTAGAATAAAAAGACAAGGACAATAATCACACAATGTTCTGTCATCAATATCAGCATTCGCATTGTAATTTTTAGCTTCGCTATCCTTACATCCTTTAACTATAGGTTTAGCAGCATATTTACAACTTCCATCATCTTCAGTGGCATCGACATTATAATTTAACGCACTTCCTTTAGCATAATCTGGACGACCTAAATAATCATCGTTCGTTCCATCATCCATACATCCATAACACAATAAATAATCATCAACTACAGAAGTACATTCTAAATTATCATTGAAACAAAGTAAATCATTTGCAGAATTTTTTGAATTTTCATTAATAATATTTTCTAGCAATCCATTTTTAAAAAAAACTGTAAGCTCAAATTCCTTGTCCTCGTAAACCTGCTGACCATTTTTTAAAGCAGACTTTGAAAATTGATTCTTAGCATTTATTTTTCTCTGCATTCTCCTATAATGGTATACATGAATCTCACACTTATCTTTATTGTGAAAAATTTCAAAAGGATAAATACCTAGTTTGTTTCTTACCTCATTTTTAGACATATACTTTGTTAGAGAAGCAACATTAGAAACAGTAGTATAAGGCTTAATAATCTTTTCTACATACTCACATGAGCCATCATCTTTTGTAGCATTAGCATTATAGTTACTTGCCTCATAATCAGTACAACCTTTTAATACCATTGGATACTTACAGCATTTTTTATCAGCCCCACCTTTTACTCCACTACAATCGTGAACGGCTGATTTATTATAATTAAGAGCTGAAACATCTAAACATCCTTGCACCTTGCAACCTGATAAAGATATTAATACTGCAAATAATAAGGCTAATTGATAGTGAATTTTAATTTTCATAATATATTTTATAAGTGATTTTTTAAGTAGCTTTTATTATCTATTTAGGGCTTTCGGAGCTACAACCTTCTTTTTGGTTGGAGTTACAACTTTCTTTGAAGTTGCAACTTTCTTTGGATTTGCAACTTTCTTTGGAGCTACAGCTTTATTTGGAGTTGCAACTTTATTTGGAGCTACAGCTTTATTTTTCTTTTTAACCTTCTTTTTATCTATTTTAGCTTTTGATTTACCAGAAAAAGAGTACGCTAATCCAAATTGCATTCCATTAAAATCAGAAGATCCTTCTGCATCGTTTTTAAGCATGTTTAAATTAAACCCTAAAGATAAAGCAGATGTTAACTGATAACTTAATCCAAGGTTAGTTCCAAATTCATTAAATTTAGGATCTTCATTACCTACACCATTTGAATTAGCTTTATAAGTATCATCAGAAATCATATAAATACCCATCCCTAAATTAGCAGAAAGTTTATTTGTAATTCCATAATTCAAATCTGCTTTCAAGGGAAGAATACCAAACCCCATTCCATAACCAACAGATCCTACTAAGTCCATCTTTTTAGATAAATTCTGAGTGTAATTCAATGAGAGTATTGTTGATTCTGTTGTCTCTGAATCCTCAATCATTGCACCATTCCAAATTGCATAATCTAAACTTGCACCAAAACCTTGAGCAAACATAGAAGAAGTACCTAAAACTGAAACTAGTAATAATACGTAA
>CATEYX010000068.1 GCA_949511925.1 Cryomorphaceae bacterium
AAGTACAACGATTAATTTTTTTATATTATTTTTCATTATTGTTTTGTTTTTATATTAGCTCCTGCTTTAGCTTTAATTTCAAAATTTATTGTATTATCAATATCTAACAAATCACATAGAGAGCAATCGTCTTTAACAATTTCATTTTCATTTACTCTTTTCACCTTAATACAAGGGTCTCCTACACAGTCCTTGCTTTTGTTCAATACATAATAATAATCTTCAGAATCACACGGGCAATATGAACATGATCCATCATCTTTAGTTGCTTTCGCATTATAATTAACAGCTAATTTATCTGTACATCCTTTAGGTTCTGCCTTAATATTAGGGTCAGGAATACACTGTTCATTACATTGCTTTACTGAATCATAATCTGGATTTAGAACAAAAAGACAAGGGCAATAATCACATAATGTTCTGTCATCAATATCAGCGTTCGCATTGTAATTTTTAGCTTCGCTATCCTTACATCCTTTAACTATAGGTTTAGAAGCATATTCACAACTCCCATCATCTTCAGTGGCATCAACATTATAATTTAGAGCTCTTCCTTTAGCATAATCTGGGCGACCTAAATAATTATCATTCGTTCCATCATCCATACATCCATAACACAACAAATAATCATCAACTACAGCTGTACATTTTAAATTATCATTAAAACACAGTAAATCATTTGCAGAATTTTTTGAATTCTCATTAATAATGTTCTCTAGCAATCCATTTTTAAAAAAGACAGTAAGCTCAAATTCCTTGTCCTCGTAAACCTGCTGACCATTTTTTAAAGCAGACTTTGAAAATTGATTCTTAGCATTTATTTTTCTCTGCATTCTTCTATAATGGTATACATGAATCTCACATTTATCTTTATTGTGAAAAATTTCAAAAGGATAAATACCCAGTTTGCTTCTTACCTCATTTTTAGACATATACTTAGTAAGAGAAGCAACATTAGAAACAGTAGTATAAGGCTTAATAATCTTTTCTACATACTCACATGACCCATCATCTTTTGTAGCATTAGCATTATAATTACTTGCCTCATTATCAGTACAACCTTTTAAAGCTCTGGGATACTTACAGCATTTTTTATCAGACCCACCTTTTACTCCACTACAATCGTGAACAGCTGATTTATTATAATTAAGAGCCGAAACATCTAAACATCCTTGCACCTTACAACCTGATAAAGATATTAATACTGCAAATAATATAGTTAATTGATAGTGAATTTTAATTTTCATAATATAATTTATAAGTGATTTTTTAAGTAGCTTCTATATTCTATTGAGGGCTTTCGGAGCTACTAGGAGCTACAACCTTCTTTTCAGTTGGAATTACAACTTTCTTTGGAGCTGCAACTTTCTTGGGTGCTGCAACTTTCTTGGGTGCTGAAACCTTCTTTGGTGTTGCAACTTTCTTTTTCTTTGGAGCTACAACTTTCTTTTTAGTTTTAGACTTCTTTTTATCTGTTTTAGCTTTTGATTTACCGGCAAAAGAGTAAGCTAATCCAAATTGCATCCCATTAAAATCATAATCGCCTGACTTAATCATGTTGTAATTGAAACCTAAAGATAAAGCAGATGTTAGCTGGTAACTTAAACCAAGGTTAGTTCCAAATTCATTAAGAGAAGGATCTTCATCATTTTGTCCTTTTGCATTAGCTTCATAAGTATCATCAGAAATCATGTAAATACCCATTCCTAAATTTGCAGAAAGTTTATTTGTAATTCCATAATTCAAATCTGCTTTCAAGGGAAGAATACCAAACCCCATTCCATAACCAACAGATCCTACTAAGTCCATATTTTTAGATAAATTCTGAGTGTAATTCAATGAGAGTATTGTTGATCCTGTTGTCTCTGAATCCTCAATCATTGCACCATTCCAAATTGCATAATCTAAACTTGCACCAAAACCTTGAGCAAACATAGAAGAAGTACCTAAAACTGAAACTAGTAATAATACGTAA
>CATEYX010000069.1 GCA_949511925.1 Cryomorphaceae bacterium
AGGTATAATGAGGTAGAAAGATTAATTTCTTCTCCTGATGCAATGAATGATATGAAAGTATTTATTCAGTTAAGCAAGGAGTATAAGGATCTTGACCCTATTATTAAGGCATTTAAAGAATATAGAGATTTAGTTGGGAATATTGCTGAGGCAAAAGAGATTGTTTCAAATACTGATGATCCTGAAATGAAGGAAATGGCAAAAATGGATTTGGATGAAAATTTGCCTAGGAAAGATGAAATGGATGAGGAAATTAAAGTACTCTTAATTCCTCAAGATCCTGCTGATGCTAAAAATGCTGTAATGGAAATTAGAGCAGGAGCAGGAGGGGATGAAGCTAGTATTTTTGCTGGAGATTTATATAGAATGTATACAGCATTTGCGCAATCAAGAGGTTGGAAGACAGAGTTAGTTGATGTTGCTGACGGTACATCAGGAGGTTATAAAGAGATTATTGTCAATATTTCAGGAGATGATGTTTATGGTCAAATGAAGTTTGAGAGTGGGGTGCATAGGGTGCAAAGAGTTCCACAAACAGAAACACAAGGTAGGGTTCATACTTCAGCAGCTACTGTTATTGTATTGCCTGAAGCTGAGGAATTTGATATAGAATTATTACCATCTGATATTCGTAAGGATACTTATTGTTCTTCTGGTCCTGGTGGTCAGTCGGTAAATACAACTTATTCTGCAGTTCGTTTAACACATATTCCAACTGGTGTTGTTGCACAATGTCAAGATCAGAAATCACAACTTAAAAATTATGATAAAGCATTAAAGGTATTGCGTTCTCGTATTTATGAAATTGAATTACAAAAGAAATTGGAGGAAGATGCTAAGCATAGAAAAACTATGGTTTCTTCAGGTGATAGATCAGCAAAAATTAGAACTTATAACTACCCGCAAGGAAGGGTTACTGAGCATAGAATTGGACTCACTAAATATAATTTACAAAATGTTATGGGTGGTGATATCCAAGAATTTATTGATGAGTTGCAGTTGGCAGAAAATGCAGAAAAACTAAAAGTTGGTTCCTCAGCAAATGAATAGACAAGAACTCATAACTCAGATAAAGAAAAAACAATCTTTCTTATGTATTGGTTTAGATACAGATATTAGAAAAATACCAACTCATTTGTTGGAATTGGAAGATCCTGTTTTTGAGTTCAACAAGCAAATAATTGATGCTACTAAGGGTTTTTGTGTGGCATACAAACCTAATATTGCTTTTTATGAAAGTATGGGGGTAAGTGGTTGGAATTCTTTACAAAAGACTTTGAATTATATTCCAGATGACATTTTCACTATTGCAGATGCTAAAAGAGGAGATATAGGAAATACTTCTAGCATGTATGCGAAGGCATTTTTTGAAAATATGAGCTTTGATTCTGTAACTGTGGCTCCTTACATGGGTGCAGATTCTGTTACTCCATTTTTGGAATTTAAAGATAAGTGGGCTATTGTTTTAACACTTACGTCTAATAAAGGAGGATTGGATTTTCAAAAGATACAAGATGAAAATGGAAAACAATTATTTGAGAAGGTTTTAGATACTTCAAAAGAGTGGGGTACTGATGAAAACATGATGTATGTTGTCGGAGCTACAAGGGCTGAAGAGTTTTTAGAGATAAGAGCGATTGTTCCAAATCACTTTTTGTTAGTTCCTGGAGTTGGCGCTCAAGGTGGTAGCCTTAAAGATGTTGCGAAATATGGATTAAATTTGGATTGTGGTCTATTAGTTAATTCTTCCAGAGGGATAATCTATGCCGGAAATGATGTAGATTTTGCAGTAAAAGCTAAAAAGGAAGCTCATAAATTACAGAAAGAAATGGCTGTTATTTTATCAGAGGCAGGAATCTAAAACTTCATTTTATAAACAATATAGCCAGTCCATTCATGTATTAGGTCTTGCCATCTTTCTAAAGCTTCTGCTCTTGGAAATAATATATATTCATATGCTGTACTTCTGTATGATGTTGTGCAATCGGTTGGGAAGGCAGTTGTTTTTAGGTTTGCTTTATTGAAACACAGTTGAGCTCTTCTCATGTGGTTTGCTGAAGTTATTAGTAGAAAAGAGCCTTCTTTGTATTTTTCTTTTAGAATTTCAGCTGAATTTATAGCATTTTCAATAGTATTTCTTGAATTATTTTCAATAATAATATCGGTAATAGGGATTTTATTGGATAATAAATGTTCTCGCATTGCTTCCGATTCTATATAGCCATCATTAAATAATTGCCCGTTTCCACCACTCAGCATAATTTTTTGTATTATTCCTTTATGGTAAAGTTGCTCTGCATCCATAAGCCGGTCAGCATTTTTGTTGAAATTGTGTGCCTTGGTTATTTTATCATAATCAGAAATTCCTCCTAAGACTATACCTACATCATATTTTAAGCTAGGTACAAATCTTTTTACTTCCCAGAGTCGAGTAAACTCATCTGCAATAAAACTATTGCTAAAAAAGTAGAATGTGCAAATACTTATAATTAATATTTTTCTCCTGTTGGATTTAAAAACTAGAGCGATAATTAACAGGATAAAAATCCATATAATTGGTTGGATTAAAAAGGCAAGTAGTTTGGAAGCTATATAAAACATAGATTATTTTTATTTTTCAAGGTTGATTTATTATTGGCTAATATAATAATCAATCTTTAAAAAATGTTTAATTTGCAACATCATCAAAGAGTAATAATAAATGATAAATTTTTTTAGAAATATTTTTGAAAAAAAGATATTTGGAGTAAGTTCTTGGTGGGGCAATACACTAGGGATAAAAGCGTCGTTTATTCGATTGTTTTTTATTTATGCGGCTTTCACTAATACTGTAACTATTTTGATATATTTGTCTATGATTTTCTTATTAAGGGTTAGAAATCATTTTAAGTATAGAAAGAGAAAAAGCGTTTTTGATTTATAAAAATTATGGAAAATTTACAAATAAAACTTACAATATTACTTTTGCTTATTGAGGTTATCGCTTTTGCTTGGCTGATTAGTGATATTCAAAAATCAAAGAAGAATCAAAATAAGATTATTGAATTAGAGCATCAGATTTTAAAAGTTGAAGGTTCTATTATGGAACTTGAAAAGACTATTGTCGATAAGATTGATATACTAATTGATAAATCTAATGACTAAGCGAAAAGTTTTGGGTGTCTGTGCTTGGCTTGCTGATAAATTTGGGCTTGATGTTGGTGGTTTAAGAATTTTATTTGTTGTAGCTGCTATCTTGGGACTTGGCTCACCAATCTTTATTTATCTTATTTTGTATTTATTAAAACCTAGTTCATACTAAATGAAGATTCTAATAACAGGTAGTAATGGCTTATTGGGGCAGAAACTCTTACATAAATTAAGACTTGATTCTTCAGTTCAATTGATTGCATCTTCCAAAGGAGAAAATAGAGTTTCAAAGAAAGAAGGTTACACTTATTTTGACTTAGACATCATAGATAATAATGCAGTTGCTAGACTTGTTTCAAGCGAAAAACCGCAAGTAGTTATCAATACGGCCGCTATGACCAACGTTGATTTGTGTGAAGATGAAAAAGAGGCTTGTGATGCTTTAAATGTTGATGCAGTAAGATATTTGGCTGATGCTTGCACTAAAATTGATGCTCATTTAATTCAAATTTCAACTGATTTTATTTTTGATGGAGAAGACGGTCCTTATAGAGAGGAAGACATACCTAATCCGCTTTCCTATTACGGATTATCCAAACTGAAGTCGGAAGAATTATTACAAGCCCACAGTGTAAAATGGACAGTTCTTAGAACAATAATTGTATTTGGGGTAGGTGAAAAATTGAGTAAAGGAAATATTGTGCTTTGGGCTAAGGGTGCTTTGGAAAAAGGAGATCCTCTTAATATTATTGACGACCAATTTCGCGCTCCAACTCTGGCAGAGGACTTGGCAGATATTTGTATTTTAGCCGCTAAGAAAAAAGCATTTGG
>CATEYX010000070.1 GCA_949511925.1 Cryomorphaceae bacterium
GATGAAACTATTGTTGAGATAGCTACTGATAAAGTAGATTCAGAAGTCCCTTCAACTCATGAAGGGAAATTAGTAGAAAAATTATTTGAAGCGGATGATGTTGTACAAGTTGGTGAACCTTTTGCTATATTAGAAACTGAAGACGGAGATGATACTCCTGTAGCAACAGAAACTGCAGCACCTAGTGCAACTATAATAGTTGAGCAGGCAGTAACTACAACTACCGAAAACAGTCCAAAAACTATAACGAATGATGGTGACAGATTCTACTCTCCATTAGTAAGAAGTATGGCTTCTGAAGAAGGAATAGAAATGACTGAATTAGAAACTGTTCCTGGAAATGGTAAAGATGGTAGAGTTACTAAATCGGACATGGTTGCTTACTTAAAAACTAGAGGAGTAGCACCTTCTGCAGCTCCAGCTAAAACTGAAACTAAAAAAGCTGCACCAACACCTAAGGCAGCTGCACCTTCATATACTCCAGTAAACATCCCAAATACGGGTGGTACTGAGATTGTAGAAATGGACAGAATGAGAAAGTTAATTTCTGCTCATATGACTATGTCAAAACAAACTTCAGCACATATTACTTCTTTTGTTGAGGCAGATATGACAAATATTGTAAACTGGAGAAACTCAGTAAAAGCTGACTTTAAAAAGAGAGAAGGACAGAACATCACCTTTACTCCTATTATAATTGAAGCAATGGCGAAAGCAGTTAAAGATTTCCCAATGATTAATGTTTCAGTAGACGGAACAAGCATTCATATTCATAAAAATGTAAATATCGGTATGGCTGCTGCTTTACCTGATGGAAACCTTATTGTTCCTGTTATTAAAGAAACACAAAATAAAAACTTAGTAGGAATTACTAAAGCAGTAAATGATTTAGCGGTAAGAGCTAGAGGAGGGAAATTAAAGCCGGACGATATTCAAGGTGGGACTATCACAATGACTAATGTGGGTACTTTTGGAAATTTAATGGGAACTCCTATTATTAACCAACCTCAAGTAGCAATTTTAGCTTGTGGTATCATCAAAAAGAAACCAGTTGTATTAGAAACTGCTGAAGGAGATGTTATTGCAATTCGTCACATGATGTTCTTATCTTTATCATACGACCATAGAGTTGTTGATGGAGCTTTAGGAGGTCAGTTTGTGAGAAGAGTTGCTGATTACTTAGAACAGTTTGATACAAATACAATTGTTTAACTATAACTAACAATATCAAAAGCCTCAAGTTTTCTTGAGGCTTTTTTTATACATTTACATTATGAATTTAAAGCTAGAAAAACCTATTGTATTCTTTGATTTGGAAACAACAGGAGTACAAGTTGCTAAAGATAGAATTGTAGAGATATCTATCTTAAAAGTTTTCCCAAATGGAAATAAAGAAAGCAAAACTTGGTTGGTAAATCCTACTATCCCTATTCCTGAAATAACAACAGCTATACATGGTATATCAGATGAAAAAATAGCAAACGAACCTACTTTTGATCAATTGGCTGTGGAAATATCTGAACTAATTCACAATTGTGATTTAGCAGGATTCAATTCTAATAAATTTGATATTCCTTTACTAGCTGAAGAATTTTTGAGAGTAGGAATTGATTTTTGTATGGAAAATAGAAAAGCGGTAGATATTCAAAATATATTCCATAAACTAGAACAAAGAACACTAGTAGCTGCTTATAAATTTTATTGCAATAAAGACTTAACAAATGCTCACTCAGCTGAAGCTGACACTACAGCAACATTTGAGGTGTTATTGGCTCAATTGGAAAAATATGATGAACTAGAAAATGATATTAACTTCCTTTCCGAATTTTCGCAAAGAGGTGGCAAATTTGCTGATATGGCAGGTTTCGTTCGCTTTAATGATAAAGAGGAAGAAGTACTAAGTTTTGGGAAATACCGTGATGTAACTTTAGCACAGATTTGGAAAGATAACCCTGGATATTTCTCTTGGATTAATCAAGCAGATTTCCCATTATACACCAAAAATGTAATGAAGAACTTTGCAACAAAAATGAAATTACAAAAAAAGTTTAATTCTTAGAAATGAAAATAATTTGCATTGGACGTAATTATATAAATCATGCTAAGGAATTAGGTAATACTATCCCCAGCGATCCATTATTTTTTCTAAAGCCTAATACAGCAATACAGCCAAAAGGACATCCATTTTTTATTCCTTTTTTCTCAAATGACATTCACTATGAAGTAGAGTTGGTTATAAAAATAAGTAAAGCCGGAAAACATATTGAAGAGCGTTTCGCTCACAACTATTATTCTCAAATTGGTTTAGGAATTGATTTTACAGCAAGAGATATTCAACAAGAATGTAAAGAGAAGGGGTTGCCTTGGGAAAAAGCAAAAGGCTTTGATGGTTCAGCCCAAATTAGCAGAACATTTATAGAAAAATCAAGTTTAGATTTAGATAACATCACCTTCAGTTTGGAGAAAAATTCAGAGCAAGTACAAATAGGAAACAGTAAAGATATGTGCTTTAACTTTGATGCTATTATTGCATATATATCAAAATTCTATACACTAAAAATTGGAGATTTAATTTATACAGGGACACCTGAAGGAGTTGGCCCTGTAAAAGCTGGGGATAAATTAAAAGGATTTATTGGAGAACAAGAAATGTTTAAGGTTTTAGTAAAATAAATTACCTAGCAAATCGCATTTTATAAGTAGCATTAACTTTTCCTTTACTTATATCCATTAGCTTTCCTTTTATCATTCTTTTACGCAAAGCTGTCAATTTATCTATAAAAAGAATTCCATTAATATGATCGTATTCATGCTGAATAACACGAGCGGTTAAGCCATCATAAGTTTCAGTATGCGTCTTAAAATTCTCATCCATATATTCAATCGTAATAATTGATTTTCTACTTACATCTTCCCTTAAATCAGGTATAGATAAACAACCCTCATTAAATTCCCACTCCTCACCTGATTCTTCAATAATCCTAGGGTTAATAAATGCTTGTTTAACAATCACTTCATTTATCTCATCTTCATCTTCAAAAAAAGGAGTAGTATCAATTAAAAATAAACGAATTCCTTTATTAACCTGAGGTGCAGCCAAACCTACTCCGTTAGCTTCATACATAGTTTCCCACATATTAGCAAGAATAGTTTCAAATTCAGGATGATCTGGAGATATATCAGAACACTTCTTTCTTAAAATTGGTGATCCAAAAGCAACTATTGGTAATATCATTATAGAATTGATTCGATAATTTGATCAACACTCATTCCCTCAGCTTCTGCTTTGTAATTCATTACAATTCTATGTCGTAAAATTGGTTTAGCAACTGCTTTTACATCTTCAATATCAGGAGCATACTTTCCATTTATTGCAGCATGACACTTAGCAGCCATAAGCATAAACTGAGATGCTCTCGGTCCTGCTCCCCATTCAATATATTGTTTTACTACTTCGGCAGCCTTGTCTGAGTTTGGTCTAGTTTTAGCTACTAAACTAACAGCATATTGTAATACATTATCGGTTACAGGTAATTTTGTAATCACCTCTTGACATTCCATTATTTGTTCAGATGACATAATGGTATTTAAAGTAATCTCATTTTTAACGGTAGTCTGTTTTACAATTTGAAGTTCCTCTTCATAAGTAGGATAATCTAAAATCACATTAAACATAAACCTATCTAACTGTGCTTCAGGTAAAGGATAAGTTCCTTCCTGTTCAATAGGGTTTTGTGTTGCCAAAACAAAGAAAGGTTTATCCAATTCGTATCGAGTACCTGCATTAGTTACTGATCGTTCCTGCATAGCTTCCAATAAAGCCGATTGTGTTTTAGGAGGCGTACGATTTATCTCATCAGCCAGAATAATATTTGCAAATAAAGGTCCTTTTACAAATTTAAAATTTCTGTTTTCATCAAGTATTTCAGCTCCAACAATATCAGAAGGCATTAAGTCAGGCGTAAACTGAATACGGTTAAAATTAAGCCCTAAAGAATCAGAGATAGTTTGCACCAATAGAGTCTTTGCCAAACCAGGAACACCTACCAAAAGACAATGTCCATTACAAAAAATAGAGATTAATACTTGCTGAACTACAGCATCCTGTCCTACTATTACTTTTGCTATTTCATTTTTAAATTCATTGTATTTAACAACAAAATCATCTATAGCTTTAACTTCATTACTCATATTATTTACTCCATTTATTTGACAATTCACATTTAGTTAACTCGTCAGATAACTTTATGTAAGTTTTAGCAATTGTTTTACTCGTCCATTTCTCAAGCGTTACCTGTTTCTTAGCATTGATTGAATATTCTTTAATTTTTGCAAAGTCATCAACCAAATTTGCTTTATGCTGCTCAGTTCGTTTGTTTAACCTTAAAATACGGTAGGCTTTATTTTCGTCCTGCATTTGAATAACAGCAGGAGAAGAAACCTGAGTTTCTTTTAACTTTTCAACTACTAAACGCAAAGCAGGAGCCATATCTTCAAGCGTGTGTGAAGTAGACATAGTATTTGGGTTTAACAACAAACCTCCATTACTCTTATTTTCATCATCAGAATATTTACTTACAGCTTGGTCAAAAGTGATTATTTCTTCATTTATTTCTTTTGCAATGCTATCCATTTTAAGCTTTGCAGCATATAAAGCCGTAGCCGTTACTTTATTCTTAATAAGGATATGCCTTACATTAATTTGTTCACCTCTCCTTTCAATTAACTGTACAATATGGTATCCGAATTGGGATTCTACTACCTTTGAAATCTCACCTTCTTTTAAACGGAAAGCAGCTCTTTCAAACTCAGGAACTAAATCTCCTCTATTTACAAAACCAAGCTCTCCTCCTTTAATAGCTGAACCAGGATCATCAGAGTACAAGGCAGCCAACATTTTAAAATCTTCTCCTTTATAAACTCTATCTCTAAAATTATTTAGTTTCTCTCTGATTTTATCTTTCTGCTTATCTGTAATCTCTGGTTTAATCACAATCTGAGCTACTTCAACTTGAGTTGGCATAGTTGGGATTTCAGCATCTGAAAGTAAGGCATAAGATTCCTTTACTTCTGCAGGAGTCACCTTTAATGATGAAGTAAGTTTAGTTTGCATTTTTTGTGCCATAAACTGATCTTTAATTACTTTTCCAAGTTCAAGCTTAATATTTGCTTTTGATTTTCCAAAATAATCTTCTACCTTCTGGACAGAACCTAATTGACTTTCAAAATAGGATAGCCTTTTACTAACTTCATCTTCAACCTCATCATTTGAAACAACTAAACTATCCAGTTTTGCTTGGTTAACTAATAACTTCTGAAACAATAAATCTTCTACAATTTGACATCTAATCTTAATTGACTTAATGTTTCCTTGAGATAAATACTGTAAGTACTGAGATTCAATTTCTGATGTAAGAATAATCTCATCACCAAGTACTGCCTCAATTTTATCAATTGATTGGGCTGATAGACTAAAGCTTGTTAAGGCTAGTAATAGAAAATAATATATTTTATTCATTAGTATATTTTAATTTTTTTCAAAGCTAAAGCATTCTGATATAACTCATCCTCAAGTTGCTTTAAATATTGTATTTTATTTTTATTTAGTAAAACATTACGAATTTTTTCGCGTTCCAAGGCTAACGGACTAATACTTCCTTTTATTTGATAATTCTTAATGTAAATGTAATGACGGTATTGCTGATCTTCAAACCAAACCCCTTTTGTGTTCTCTAAAAAGTATTCTTCCTCAGTAATAAATTTAGGTAACTTATTATTAATGCTTGAAAAATACTGCCAGCTACTATCAGCTAGATTATACTCCTTGGCAAACTGATGACAATAATCTGTTAGGCTTACAATATCATCTGGCTTATTAGATTTATACCATTTTTTTAAGTTTTTAGATTTCGGAGCTGATTTATCCACAACAATATACCTGCCCATAAATATATTTTTAACTAACTTGAACTCTTCACGATACTGATAATAATAATCAGATATCTCCTTTCGGGTAATACTTGTATCAAAATTTTGATTAATCAATTCTTGCTGATACGCATATATTAAAAGAGAGGAACGATACTCAGCAATCTGTGCTTCATAGTTTAACAGATCGCTACTTAAATTTATTTCAGCATGATAAATCATCAATTGCTTTTTAATCCAAAGGTTCATGTAACGCTCAATAAAAAAAGTACTATCTTCAGTTGCTTTAGGCATTTCTTTAAAAACTTCTGAAAGCAATAAATCTTTTTCGTTTACACTAGCAATAATTTGTTTATCATCACTATTAAAACAAGAAACAGTAAACGTTAGAAATGCTAATATTAAAAATGCTTGCTGTTTATTCATTTACTGCTTAATAAGTGTGTAAAGCACTTTTTTATTAACACTTACATTGTATTTTTCTTGTAATGAAGCAATCCATTCTACCTCCAAAGTATTTTGATAATCCGAAATTACTTTCCCTCTTGTTTCATCCAATTCCTTTAATCCTGATTCTAGTACTTCATGAATATCAACAATAATATAGCTTCCATCCTTAGTTTTAATATCTCCTGCAATACCTAATTTCCAATCTACAGCATCAACATATTCGTTTTCTCCTTTTACAAATTTCTTAGTATTTATTTGTAAACTCAAAGGCGCATCAGTATTTGTTTCAGTTAATATTTCAGCATCAGTAACATTTCCTCTACGCTTCTTGTATATTGCTCTTTTTACACTAACAGCAGTTGCTAAATCAATACAGCTATAAACAGTAGCATCTACTCTGTTTTCCCATGCATAATTACTGTTATTGGCTGTGAAGAATTTTTGTAAACCAACAGTATCCTCAACTGCCTTAGTCCATACTTTAGTATTTGTTAAATCAAAAAGTAAAATTCCCTCACGATATTCTTGTAATAATGCTTTATACTCTGGATACTTTGTTTCTAATTGACTTTCCTCATACGCTAACAATTCCTGATTTACAAAAGCTGTATACATAGCATCAATATCACTACCAACCGTTTGATTAAGTAAAATATAATTAACAAATGAGCTTACTATAATTGTTTGTCCGTTAATAGTAAATAGCTTAGCATTATTTATTGATGAAGAACTAAAGGTTCCTCTAGCTATAGTATTGGCTGCCTTCATACGAAAAGCAGAATAAACTTTTGGATTATTCCTAACTTTATACGCTTTATGCAATTTAGCAAATAAAGCTTGCTTACTTAACTCACCTCTTGAATCACTTTCAATTTTTCTTTTTAATTCTACTTTTATATCTTCAAATTTTGGAATTCCTTTTCTTTCTAATAAAGTAATAATGTGCCAGCCATATTCTGTACGGAATGGAACAGATACATCTCCTATTTCTTTTAATCCAAAGGCAACAGATTCAAATTCTGGCACCATTTTCCCAACACCAAAAGCAGGAAGACTTCCTCCTTTTACAGCAGTCGACCTATCTTCTGAAAAGCGCTCTGCTAAATCAGAAAACTTCTCACCATTCTTAAGCAATTCTGAAACTTTATCAATTTTATCTTTTGCTTCATTTAATTTTTTATCATCAGAGCCTTGCCCTGATTTGAACATAATATGAGCGACCTTAACATCTCCTACCGCTGTACGTTTGTCAGTAACCTTAATAATATGATAACCATATTTAGTTTTAACAGGCATTGAAATTTCACCAACCTCAGTGCTGTAAGCTGCAGATTCAAAATCATAAACCATCATAAAAGCAGTGAAATAACTTAAATTCCCATCATTAGTTAAAGCTGATTTGTCAGCTGAATTCTTTTTTGCAGCGGCTGCAAAAGAAATTGTATTAGCAAGAACTGATGAACGAATAGCTAAGACTTTATCATAAGCTTCCTTTTTTTGCTGTACAGTTGCCTTTTCATCAACTGCAATTAAAATATGACTTGCTTTTATATCTTGTTTCATTCTATCATACGCCTCAGTAAGCATATTATCATCAAACTCCTTATTTTTCAAATAGGGTTTAGCTAATTGTGTTCTATACCCATCTAGTTCACTTACAAAAGCTGCAATTGTATCTAATCCTAACTCATCAGCTTCTTTAACTTTTAACTTAAAATTAACAAATAACTGCATGTACTCGTCTAAGTACTCTTTTGTTAATTCAATATTATTATTGTTTTTATAAAAAACATTATTAAATTCCTCTAATGATATATTCTGACTATCAATAGTTAGCACATCCTGAGCTGAAATTACTAGAGCAAAAGCTCCACACAAAATACTTAATCCGATTTTTTTCATCTTATTTTTTAAAATTTTATTTTCTACTATAATTTGGAGCTTCTCTAGTTATAATAACATCATGAGGATGACTTTCAGCAACGCCAGCAGCAGTTATTTTTAAGAACTCAGCATTTCCTAAATCTTTTATTGTAGAGGAACCTGTATATCCCATTCCAGCTCTTAATCCACCAATCATTTGATGAATAACTTCTCCTAATGTTCCTTTATAAGCAACTCGACCTACAATTCCTTCTGGAACTAATTTTTTAACATCTACTTCTCCACTTTGGAAATACCTATCTTTTGAACCATCCTGCATAGCATCAATCGACCCCATACCTCTATAAGATTTGAATTTTCTTCCTTCAAAAATTATCGTTTCTCCTGGAGATTCTTCAACACCAGCAATAATTGATCCTAACATAACCGTACTAGCCCCACCTACAAAAGCTTTTACAATATCGCCTGAATATCTAATTCCTCCATCAGCAATTAAAGGAATATTATTTCTATTTGTAACTTCAGCAACATCCATAACAGCTGTTAACTGAGGCACGCCAATTCCTGCTACTACTCTAGTTGTACAAATTGAACCTGGACCAATTCCAACTTTTACTGCATCAGCACCAGCATCAATTAATGCTTGAGCAGCAGCTGCAGTAGCAATATTTCCTACAACAATATCTAAATTAGGGAATGCTGATTTTACTTTCTTAAGCACTTCAACTACTCCTTTAGTGTGCCCATGAGCTGTATCAATAATAATAGCATCTACAGATACATTAGAAAGAGCTTCAACTCTTTCTAAAACATCATCAGTAACACCTACAGCAGCAGCAACTCTTAATCTCCCATATTGATCTTTACAGGCATTAGGGCGCATTCTGTTTTTAATGATATCTTTAAATGTAATTAATCCAACAAGTTGGTTTTCAGAATTAACAATAGGTAATTTTTCTATTTTATTTTCTTTTAGAATACTTTCTGCATTTTCTAAATCATTCAGTTCGGTTGTAATTAACTTAGCTGAAGTCATTATTGCAGAAATAGAAAGATTCATATCTTTTTCAAACCTTAAATCTCTATTAGTTACAATTCCTAAAAGCTTTACATCTTCATCAACAATAGGAATTCCTCCAATTTTATTTTCACGCATCAATGCAAATGCATCACCGACAGTAGCTGATAAAGTTAAAGTGATTGGATCAAGAATCATACCGCTTTCTGAACGCTTTACTTTTCTAACTTCTAAAGCTTGACGCTCAATACTCATGTTTTTATGTAAAACTCCAATTCCTCCTTCCTGTGCAATTGCAATTGCCATCTTTGATTCAGTAACTGTATCCATTGCTGCAGCTACAACTGGAATATTTAAAGTAATATTTTTAGAAAATTGAGTACTTGTACTCACCATATAAGGTAACACTTCAGAATATGCAGGAACGACTAAAACATCATCATAAGTGAGGCCTTCTTTCATTATTTTATTATTCATAGTTGGTGTATTTAAAAAAAGTACGCAAAATTAACATATTATATAATAAAATAGTCTCTTAAAAAGAGACTATTTTATTACAATTAATTATTGTTATCTTACTAGAGTAATAACATCTGTTTTTCTAGTTATTTCACCGACCCCATTGATATATTGTAAATGGAAAATATAATTATCAGCTTTAACCATATTACCATTCAATCTACCATCCCAACCCTTTAAGGGGTCGTTAGTAGTAAATATTATACCTCCACTTCTGCTAAATATTGTAAAAGAATAACCCTCTTCAGAAACAAAACTCGTAAAAGGACGGAATACTTCATTATGTTCATCTCCATTAGGAGTAAAAGTATTAGGAACAAAAATAATTGGTGTCTGAGAGACACAAGATATATTGGATAAACTACCTTCAGAAACTGGGCCATAAGGAGTAGAGTTCCCTTCAATTGCTTCAATATAATAACAGAACCTACCATTACCCTCACCATAATCAGTAACAATATCAATATGATATAATTCTTCATTAGGGTTAGTTACTCTATCCCAAGTACGAATTGGTAATAAATTAAAAGGCTCTCTATTTATTGATCGATACAACCTGTATTCCA
This sequence comes from Cryomorphaceae bacterium, assembly GCA_949511925.1. GTDB lineage: Bacteria > Bacteroidota > Bacteroidia > Flavobacteriales > BACL11 > UWMA-0277. Next base: position 10,366 of record CATEYX010000070.1, read on the forward strand.
AAACATTACCTAGCCACTTATCATATTCATTAAATACTAAAGTATTAGTATATTCTTCATCTAAAGCAGGATCAACTGCACTATAATTTACATTAATTTCTGCTTCCAACAAAATTGTTTGTGCAAAAGAAGTGTCATTAATAAATGCTGGATCATCAACCGGAGGTGCTGAAAGTCTAATACCACAAGTATCTACTGGATATACTCTATACTGATAAAAATTATCACTCGATCTTACAAATTCATCAGTATAATGAATAGTAGGTCCGCCAACAAAAGGAATTTCACCAATCTTTTTAAAATCATTCACATCACGTAAGGAACGCATTATATCATAATAATTAATAATTGCAGTATTATCTACCAAACAGTTAATTTCAACAAAACCATTATCATGATTTATACTAGCATATTCAATATAGTTATAATCAGGCTTTTTAGGTAAATCAGGAACAAGAAGTAATTGATTTGATAAAGCTGAAAAAATTGTGTCGCCATCATTTGCAACTATAAATATATTATACGAATATTTATCAATTAAGCTTGTTACAACATATTCAGTTATATCAACCAAATTTGTGTCAACTATTGTTGTTACTCCACTCAAATCAGTTTCTTCAACAACAACATTATAATAACTTACGCCCATCATCCAATTATTATATTCATTCCAGTTCAAAATTAAATCATGGGTACATTCATCTAAATCAAATGAAAGATAAATTGAATTATGATATGGAGTTGTAATTTTAGTGTTTCCACAGCTATCTTCAGCTCTAATGCTAAAAGTTTCAAAATATTGATCAGCAAATGAAGAACTATAAGAATAAGATGAATTTAGCCCACCAAAAACCGTATCAGTGGTTATATCCCCCTGTGAACCATTTAAATAAATAATATAATAATCTGCACCTGGTGAAGGAATCCATGAGATTACGGACTTACCACTAGCATCTACTGAAACATCAGTAATATAAGGAATCATAGGAGTCAAAGTATCTCCTAAATTTACAGTTCCAATTGATGATCTTGAAATACAACCAATTGCATCAGGAATTTCAACATAAAACTGAAGATCTTCATTACACTTAACAGCATCATACGAATAGGACAACAAAGGTGTAGTTAAGTAATTAGAAAAAAGAGAACCCGATTTTTTAATAAACATATCATAATAAACACCTGAGGTAATCAATAATGGATCGTGAATAGCATTCCAATCAAGAGTAGCTGAAACCCCAAAATCTATTGGAATTATATCCATAAAAATACTCTCTAAAGTATCAGAATGTAAATCAGCTCCTGTTGTATCACAACCATCCTTATTAGACAAAAAGTAAAATTGAGAAACAGTATTACCATTAGCTCCTACATGAGTATATGTATCTATAGGGAATAGTACACTATCAATCATTGTATAAGGACCTGCTAAACTAGTAGCATGCCAAACAAAAAAAGGTTCCAGTGTTGGGGGCGCAAAATCAACATATTTCCAAGTTAAATCAATATCTCCATTATCTTGAACAGAAATACATCTTAAATCAGGAATTGGAGGTGCAACTGTAATTTTAATAGTAGCAATACTAACTCCATTAGCAGGACAAAAATCATCATAAGCTTTAATAGAAAATGTAAAAATACTTGAGGAGTTATTACAACCAACATCAGCATAAATATGATTACAAGTAGTTTGCCATTCAAAGACACCACTAACAATTGCTGGGGCAAACAAATCAATTCCGAAAGGACCCGGAGTTATAGGTGGATTTGCTCCATTATTAAAAGTGGCACAAGGCGGGTTAGGACACCATGTATCAAGTATATAGTCTTTTGACACTTGACCGCCTGAAATATCCAATGTGATGTCCTGAGCAACTCCTCCTGCATATGTATCTAGGTCTTCTGCTTGTATATTAAAAGTAACCAAATCACCAGCATAAATCGTAGTGGAATGAGAAGGTAGACCTGCAGCATTTATAGTTGTGATCCAAGTTTGAAGACCTACTGGAGTGGTAATTATTGGAGGATCATTAAGCCCGTCAGTAGGAGGGTTAAAGCTACTACAATCCAACAACACCACTTGAACCTCTCTGTAAATTTCAGCTACAAGTTGTCCACATTTCCTAGCTTCAACTTTAACACATGTAACAAAAACCCCTGCAGTAGGAGAATTATAAGCTATCTCACCCGTTACAGAGTCTAAAGTTGGGTTACCAGGAATTGGAGATGTAACAGTGTAAGGAGGGTCAAAGGCTAGAGCTGTTGCATTTGGATTAGCAGGATCATAAGCACCTGAAGTACCTAAAGGCTCACCCCAGCTATATGTTAACTCGTCTAATTCATCGTCAAAAGCATTATGAGAGTAAGCAAAAGGATATCCTGTACATATAATTGTTTTGGCTAATTCTTTAAATTCAGGTGAAGAATCATAACATGGGCTTGAAGGCAAGTAAACTCCATTTGGAAAATCAGTATCATAAGCATACATAACTGCTCTTAAAGTCCAAGGTTGATTTGACATTCCATTAGTAATATTACTACTTCTTGCCGAACTTCCCCATGTAAAATGCCATCCTTGGGTTGGTGGATTACCAACTAATGTCATTGGGTCGGATCTCCAAATATATTCCTCTACAGCACCAACATCACCAGCAGCACAATCAAAACAAGCATTTCCTGAACCTGCTGATCCTATAGGAGTTGCCTGTGTGCTGGTTGATATAAAATTCATTAATATTGGGGTAGCGCCACCAAGTGCTGGGTAATTATGATGAGTAACTGTTTCTGAAACTTGCGAAAAAGTAATACCTGAACAGTCTCTATACACTTTCATTTCAAAAATATACTGTCCTATATTAGGACCACCTTTAAGACATTTCCAAGTAATCTCTCCACCCATAAAGTGTGATGAAAAGGATAAAAAGCTAGAGAAAATAAAAATTAGAACTATTATTATTTTTTTCATATTTTAAGAAAAGAAATTAGAAGTACAATTAGTTTTTTAAGCTAGAATTAATTAGAGATTTGAATCTTCTTATTAAACTTTAAATTAGAAGAAGTGATTTCTAGTATATATAGTCCATTTTTAAGAGTAGAAACATTTATAGAATTAGTATAAGTAGAATTCAAGACCTCCTTACCTAATACATCAATAACTCTTAAATAATCATATTTACCTTCAATATACAATAGATCTTTAGCAGGAACAGGAAATACATTAAAAGTACTAAGTTCAAAATTTTCAATATTTGTCCAAACTTGATCACCTGTTGTGAAATTATCAAAATCTTCAACTGATGAAGCAGATCCATTTAATATGATATTCCCCATAGCATCAGTAACAGTATATGCCAGATTAGTACCATTAATACTTTGTAATGTATAACACTCATTAAATACAAGTGGAAGAGTATTATTAACACCAGAAACACCTCCAAAACCTGAAGCAATAAGAAGGTTATTACTTACCTGTTTTAAATACCATGAGTTATCCGGACCTCCAGCAACATCAATAGATAATTGTCCATCCCAGTAAGCATTATCAAAACCAAGATCGACTGCAAAAGAAATCACCTGATTATTTAAAGGATCAGTATCAGCTACTCCATTGGGCATATCAACATCAATAGAAATCACATCACCATTAACTAAACCAGTTACAGGATCAAGTAAAACATCAACCATGTCTAAAGTAGCTAAATTAAGTGGTTGATATGAATTTGTTGCGTTACTCCATACTTGATTGAATATAGTTGAATACTGAAAAACTCCATTTAGAGATACATCTATTTTTACTTCTGTAAGATTATTAAGACCATAATTTTGAATAGAAATCTCAGGAGTTACAGAAGAACATCCAGAACCTGCTGAATTACTCATAAAACTTCTTGCATCATCATTCAGAGAAGGAGGTGGTAAACAAGCATTTATTAATGAATAAGGTGAACTGGTTGCACCACATTCAGTTAGTGTTCTATCAGGACAAACCTGATAAACAGTTGGCCAATAACCAATTGAATACGCACTTGCAATTGATGTGCTATTAGTTCCTGAGTATGTTGGAATTATAGGGTATGTTGTTCCCGCAACCCAATCACCTTGAGAATTTGAAGCTCCATTTAATTGAGCAAGCGTTCCTCCCTGTCCTTCAATAAAGAAAACCATAACATCATTTGTTGTATTTGGACTAACTCCAGGATAACCTGCAGGGCCATGATTTTCATACACATCCTTTAAAGCGTGAGTTTGGTGATATGACCAACAAGGACCACACCATATGGCAGAGAAATCAAGAAACACAGTATAACCTAAATCAGTATAATCCTCATAAAGCTTATGACTAACACCATTAAGATCAGTTAATTCAAAATCAGGAGCAGTAGATCCATTAGGAAGTTGTGCAAACAAACTCTGAGTTGAAAGTAATGTCATTAACGTAATCAACATTAATGATTTGATTGATAAGTATTTATTTTTCATAATATATTTTTAATTTTCCACAAATATATATAAAATAAAAAAAAAAAATCATTCTTTTTCAGAAGAAACTATATTGTCTTACGCATTCAAATTCTTTAAAGAGATTATTTTCTTTCTTTCTGATTCATATTCCTCGGTAATTTCCTTTATAATTTCAGCAACAGGCATAATCTTTTTTATCATTGCTGAAACCTGGCCAACCTCTAATTCCCCTTCTTCAAGATCTCCCTCAAACATACCTTTTTTAGCCCTCCCTCTACCTAATAATATACTTAAATCCTCTTTGCTAGCATCATTAGAGTAAGCTTCTTGTATTTTATCATAAAATTTATTTTTCATTATACGAACAGCTGTCAATTCTTTTAAAGTTAAATCAGTTTCTCCTTCATTAGCATTTACCACTTTATTTTTAAAATTAACATGAGCTGAACATTCTTCAGAAGCAATAAATCTACTGCCTATCTGAACCCCATCAGCACCGAGAGCAATAGCCGCTAACATGGAGCGACCTCCTCCTATTCCCCCAGCTGCAATAACAGGAATCTTAACCACATCTTTAATCATAGGAATTAAACACATTGTAGTGATTTCTTCAACACCATTATGACCTCCTGCCTCAAATCCTTCAGCAACAATTGCATCTACACCAGCCTCAACCGATTTTAATGCAAACTTTTTACTTGCAATAACATGCACAACTTTTATACCATGGCTTTGAAACTTTGAAGTATATTTTTTAGGACTTCCTGCTGAAGTAAATACCACCTTAACTCCTTCCTCAATTATTATATTTATATGCGCTTCAATATCAGGGTACAAAAGCGGAATATTTACACCAAAAGGTTTATCTGTCGCTTGTTTACATTTTCTTACCTGCGACCTTAAAACATCAGGATACATTGACCCTGAACCAATTAAACCCAAACCACCTGCATTACTAACAGCTGAAGCTAACTCCCAACCACTACACCATATCATACCTCCTTGAATAATAGGGTATTTTATTCCAAAAAGTTCGTTTATTCTATTCATAAAATATATATTTGTTGCGTTCACGAAAATATAAATTTAAATAAATTATCAGATGAAAAACGATCAAATAATTTTTGATTTAATTGAAAAGGAAGATAAAAGACAAAGAAATGGCATTGAATTAATTGCATCAGAAAACTTTGTAAGTGATGACGTAATGCAAGCAATGGGCTCATGTTTAACCAACAAATATGCCGAAGGATACCCTGGCAAAAGGTATTATGGAGGTTGTGAAGTGGTTGATGAAGTAGAGCAATTAGCAATTGATAGAGCAAAGGAATTATTTGGAGTTGAATATGTAAATGTTCAACCCCATTCTGGATCTCAAGCTAACTCAGCTGTGTTTTTAGCCTGTTTAAATGCTGGAGATAAAATTTTAGGCTTCAATCTTTCTCATGGAGGACACTTAACACATGGTTCACCTGTTAATTTTTCAGGTAAACTATACACCACTTCTTTCTATAATGTTGAGCAGTCAACTGGTAAAGTAGATTATGATAAATTAGAAGAAATTGCTATTTTTGAACAACCTAAGTTAATTATTTGTGGTGGCTCAGCTTACTCTCAAGACTGGAATTACGCTCGTTTCAGACTAATTGCAGATAAAGTCGGTGCTGTTCTAATGGGTGACATTGCACATCCTTCAGGACTAATTGCAGCTAAATTACTTAATGACCCTGCACCACATTGTCATATTTTAACCACAACAACTCACAAAACCTTAAGAGGTCCAAGAGGGGGAATGATAATGATGGGAAAAGATTTTGAAAACCCTTGGGGATTAAAAACACCAAAAGGAAAAACAAGAATGATGTCAGCAATTCTAAATTCAGGAGTATTTCCAGGCTCTCAAGGAGGACCGTTGGAACATGTAATAGCAGCAAAAGCTATTGCCTTTGGTGAAGCTTTAAAGCCAGAATTCAAAATTTACAGTCAGCAAGTGATTAAGAATGCTAAATTAATGGCAGAAGAATTCATAAATAGAGGTTATAAAATTATTTCAGGAGGAACTGAAAATCACTGTATGCTTATTGATTTAAGAAATAAAAATATAACAGGAAAAGATGCTGAAAATGCTTTAGTGCTGGCAGACATTACTGCTAATAAAAATATGGTTCCTTTTGACACACAGTCCCCATTTGTAACTTCAGGTATTAGAGTTGGTACACCTGCAATTACCACTAGGGGTGTAAAAGAAGAAACGATTCCCTATATAGTAGAGTTAATTGATAAGGTAATAATGAATTATGAGGATGAAACCGTAATTACTGATGTTAAGAAATCAGTAAATGAACTAATGATAAAATACCCTATTTTCGCTTAATTTCATCATGCAGCCAATTGATTTAGAACAGGAAAAAAAAGACATACTTAACAAGTATAAATCACTTTTACGTGCCTGTGCTGATAAAATAAATAAAGAAGATAAAAAAGAAATCCGAAAAGCATTAAACCTTGCTGTAGAAGCGCACAAAAATATGCGCAGAAAATCAGGAGAGCCATATATTTATCATCCTATTGCCGTCGCACATATTGCTGCTAAGGAAATAGGTTTAGGATCAACATCAATTATATGCGCTCTTTTGCATGATGTTGTGGAGGATACCGAATACACCTTAAATGATATAGAAAAATTATTTGGCAAAAAAGTTGCTAAAATAATTGATGGACTAACCAAAATTCAGGATGTATTTGATAAAAATGTATCAATGCAAGCTGAAAATTTTAGAAAAATGCTACTGACTCTTTCGGATGATGTTAGAGTGATATTAATAAAGCTATCTGATAGACTACATAATATGAGGACTTTAGATGCTATGCCTAAAGCTAAGCAACTAAAAATAGCATCTGAAACCCTTTACCTCTATGCTCCTTTAGCTCATAGATTGGGACTTTATTCTATCAAAACAGAAATGGAGGATTTAGGACTGAAATTCACTAAACCTGAAGTTTATAAAGCAATTGCTGTAGGATTAAACGAAACCAAAGAAGAACGAACAAAATATATTGGAAAATTTTGCAAACCTTTAAGAACCAAATTAAAAGAAAATGGCTTAGATTTTTCCATTAAAGGAAGACCAAAATCTATTTTTTCAATCCGTAATAAAATAGTGACAAAAGGAGTTAATTTTGACAATGTATTTGACAAGTTTGCGATTCGAATTATAGTAGATTCGACTACGGAAAATGAAAAATCAGATTGCTGGAAAATATATTCTATCGTTACTGATTTTTACAAACCAAATCCCGATAGATTAAGGGACTGGATTTCTACTTCAAAGGCCAATGGATACGAATCTTTACATACAACAGTAATGGGTGATGATGGGAAATGGGTTGAAGTGCAAATAAGAAGTAAAAGAATGGATGAAATTGCTGAAAAAGGGTACGCCGCTCATTGGAAATATAAACAAGAGGGAAGTAAAGAGAATTCATTAGACGTTTGGATTAACAACATTAGAGAACTTTTAGAAAACCCTGAAACTAATGCAATTGATTTTATTGATGATTTCAAACTTAACTTATACTCTGGAGAAATCTATATATTCACTCCTGGTGGCGATTTAAAAACTTTACCTAAAGGAGCTACAGCTCTTGATTTTGCTTTTTCAATTCACACCGATATAGGATTAAAATGTATGGGTGTAAAAGTAAACAGCAAATTAGTTTCACTAAGTTATCAATTAAATAGTGGAAATCAAGTAGAAGTAATCACCTCAAGCAAACAAAGACCCAGAAAGGATTGGCTTAGATTTGTCATTACTTCCAGAGCAAAATCAAAGATAAAATCAGCCTTAAAAGAAGATCAAAAAAGAATTTCAGAAATAGGAAAAGAAATTGCAGAACGGAAGTTAAGGCACCTAAAAATAAAATTTTCACAACAAACCGAAACTGAGCTAATCAAACACTTTAATGCTGGTACTTCTTTAGAATTATACTTTAGATTTGGTAGTGGATCAATTTCTAATACTGAGATAAAACAATTTTCTAAACTGAAAAGTAGTGGATGGTACCAAACAATTAAGAATAAAATTTACGGACCTCCTGTTTTTAAAAGCAAAGAGAAAGTTAATAAAAAGGTAATTGTATTTAATGATGATGATGAAGTACTAGACTATGAAATGGCAAAGTGTTGCAACCCGATACCTGGAGATGTTATATTTGGCTTCCTAACTGTAGTTGATGGCATAAAAATCCACAGGTCAGATTGTCCGAATGCTATACAGTTAAGAGCAAACTACGCCTACAGAATTTTAAAATCAAAATGGATTAACAAAGATGAAATTGATTTCATTGCTACCATAAGTATAAAAGGAATAGATAGTTTAGGGCTTATGAACAAAGTCACTCAAATAATATCTAACCAAATGAATGTAAATATAAAATCGATAAACATATCAAGTGATGATGGAGTATTTGAAGGAATTATAACCTTAAAAGTGCACAATGTTGCTTTCTTAAAAGAGCTAACAACAAAACTTCAAAAAATAGAAGCAATTACCTCAATTACCCGAACTTATAAACACAGTTAAATTTATCTATCATTATTGAATTTTTACCTTTACTAAACAGCAATTTTTTATACTTTTGTTTGCAAATACCACATTTGTGCCAAACAAAAAAATAATTGAAACCGTTACTGAGATATTCACAGAATATCTAAATAAAAACAAGCAAAGGAAAACTCCTGAGCGCTATGCAATCCTAAACGAAATTTACGAATTTGAGGGTCACTTTGATATTGAGTCAATGTATATTAAAATGAAAAATAAAAAATATCGTGTAAGTCGAGCTACACTTTATAATACAGTAGTTCTTTTATTAGATTGTCAGTTAATAAGAAAGCACCAATTTGGTAAAGCACAGGCGCAATACGAAAAATCATATTCTAACCGCCAGCACGATCACTTAGTATGTACAAGTTGCGATAAAGTAATTGAATTTTGTGACCCAAGAATTCAAGGAATTAAAAATGTAATTGAAGAATGCATGAACTTTAAAATCAGTAGACATGCCCTTAATTTATATGGTCTATGTCAAGAATGTCAAATAAAGATAAATAACTAGTAATTTCAAAAGAATAAATGAAAGCAGATGTTTTATTAGGGCTCCAGTGGGGTGATGAGGGAAAAGGAAAAATTGTTGATGTGTTAACGTTAAAATATGATATAATTGCTCGTTTTCAGGGTGGACCAAATGCTGGACATACACTTGAATTTGATGGCATAAAGCACGTATTACACACGATTCCTTCAGGAATTTTTCATCCTGGAGTTATTAACTTAATTGGAAATGGTGTTGTGATTGATCCTGTTATTTTCGAAAGAGAAATAATTGACATTAAAGCTCTTAATATTCCAATGTCAGAATTATTAATTTCTAAAAAAGCTCACCTTATTCTACCTACGCACAAATTGTTAGATGCTGCAAGTGAGAAAGCAAAAGGAAAAGAAAAAATTGGCTCTACCCTAAAAGGAATAGGCCCAACTTACATGGATAAAACAGGTCGTAACGGACTTAGGGTTGGTGACATCTCTGCTGTTGATTTTAAGGCTAAGTATGAAAAACTAAAACAAAAACATATTCAGTTGCTTAACTTCTATGATTTTGAATATGAATTAGAGGAATTGGAAACAGCTTGGTTTGCTTCATTAGCAACTTTAAAAATTTTCGACCATATTGAAAGTGAGCACTATATACATAATGCTTTAAAAGAAAATAAAAAGATATTAGCTGAGGGTGCTCAAGGTACATTATTGGATATCGATTTTGGATCTTATCCATTCGTTACTTCATCCAACACAATTACTGCTGGTGCTTGTACAGGTCTAGGAATTGCTCCTAATAAAATTGGAGAAGTATTTGGAATTTTCAAAGCTTACTGCACTAGAGTAGGTAGTGGTCCTTTCCCTTCAGAGTTATTTGATGAAGTAGGAGATCGATTAGCAAAAGTAGGAAATGAATTTGGGTCAACAACTGGTCGTGCAAGAAGATGTGGTTGGATTGATATTCCTGCTTTAAAATATGCAATCAATATTAATGGTGTAACACAGTTAATGATGATGAAAGCTGATGTATTGTCAGGAATTGATACGATTAAAGCTTGTACACATTACGAATTAAATGGAGAGCAGATTGACTACTTACCATTTGAGGATAATGAGAACCTTATTCCTGTATACAAAGAACTTGAAGGTTGGAAAATGGACTTAATGCAATTGGAAAATTTATCGCAAGCTCCTAAAGCAGTACATGACTATATTACTTGGCTAGAGGAGGTATTAGAAACTCCTATTTCAATTGTATCAGTTGGTCCTGATAGAAAACAAACTTTATACAGATAAAATTTGAAAATTCTACTTCATATTTTACTGTTATTTTTGAGTATAAACCTTATTGCTCAGGAAAGTAAAAAAATAGAAATTTTAAATGCTGATAACACCTATGCTAATGCTAATATTCATCCTGATTATTGGCGTTTAATTGGTAATGTTTCTTTTTTGCACAATAATTCTATAATGACTTGCGATTCCGCTTATCATTATACCTCTGAAAATAAAATGGAAGCCTTTGGTAAAATTAAAATTAACCAAGGCGATAGCATTACACTTACAGGAGAAACACTTACTTATTTTGGCTTAGAGAACAGAGCAGATATTAAGGGAAATGTGGTGCTTATTGACAAGCACATGACCTTAAGAACTGAGCAAGTGTTTTACAATCTAAGCACAAATATAGCTTCTTACCCAAAACAAGGAAGTATTATTGATAATGAAAAAATAATTAATTCAAAAAGAGGTGCGTATCATTCAAACATTCACAGTTTTATTTTTAAAGATTCAGTAGTTGTTATAAATAAGGATTACAACATACTTACCGATAATATGCACTATAACTCCAGTAGTGAGGTTACTTACTTTTTTGGTCCTTCTTTTATTATCTCAGATAATAAAACTATTTATTGTGAAAATGGCTGGTACAATACAAAAAAAGACATTGCACAATTTAGAGAAAACGCATATATTAGTACTGAAAGTTACTTATTGAAAGGTGATAGTTTGTATTATAATAAAAACAAGCAATATGGAAAAGCTTTCAGTAATGTTCAACTCATTGATACAATTGAAAATATGACAGTCTATGGAGGAATTGCTGAATATTTTGAAGCAGAAGAAAAAGTAATTATTAGTGAAAAACCTATGCTAGAATTACTTTTTGAAGAGGATACCTTATTTATGCATGCCAAGCAGTTTGTTTCTCAGCAAAAAGAAGGTGAAAAAAAAATACTTGCCTACTCTAAAGTATCATTCTTTAAAACAGACTTTCAAGGAAAATGTGATTCCTTAAGCTATAACTTTACGGATTCAGTAGTTGAAATGTTTAATAGACCTGTACTCTGGTCAGATGGCTTTCAGATAACAGCTGATAGTTTACAATTCTTGGTACATAAAGGAAAAATATCTCGTATGTTTTTGAAGCCAAACCCTATGATTATTGCACAGGAGGATACATTGGATTATAACCAAATAAAAGGAAAAGACATGACCGCTTATTTTACAAATAATAAAATGAGACGAATGGATGTAAAGGGAAATGGACAAAGTATCTTTATTATAAAAGATGAAAAAACTGAAGATAAAATAGGACTTAACTATTCAGAATGTTCGGATTTGATTCTCTACTTTAAAGAAAATAAATTAAAAGAAGTTACCTATGAAGTTAAACCTAAATCCACTACTACACCCTACCAAGATATAGAAGAAAAAAACCGTTACTTGAAAGGTTTTTTATGGAGAGGTGCTGAACAGCCAAAAAGCAAAGAAGATATTTTTAATTAATTTACTTTTTGCCAACCTACATAAGATATGATATTATGAAAGATACTAAAACGCTAAATTTTATTAAAGATATATTAATAAATATGCCATCAAGCTGGCTAAGCATAACAACCCATCGACTAGATATTTATGATGAAAAATTGGCCAAAACACAATTCTTAGAACAGTTTGAAATCTTATTTAACAATAATAATTCTGAAGCAATAGCAATAAGTGAGTTACCTACTGCTTACGACTATATTCGACTAGGCCATCCTTTATCTTGTTTACTAGAATGGGTGATTGCTAACTTAAATAATATAAAACCAAAAAATGTAATAAGTTTTTCATCAAAGACTATTCCTATTTTGGCAATTCTAAGAAAAAATTTATTAGCTAATAAAAGCACCCAAATTATTTTTACAGATGAATTACCAAAGTTTATTAATTTTGAAGTTTTAAAGAATATTTATGGATATAAATTTGATTTAAAAAAAGTTGAAAAATCAGAAGATATTCCTGAATTTAATGGAAGTACCATTTTCATTTCACAACAAGATGAAATTAGTAATATTGATCTTAAATCAGAGATTGATTTTTTTATCAATTTTCATTCTCAGTTTGGGAGTATTTTATTAGTAAATGGCGAAAAAAATGAAAGTTATATTTCAGAAATTCAGCATGTACGCAGAAGAGAAACTATTGCAATGACGCCAGTTAATTGCCTTGCTAATTTAAATTCAATTATAACCAAATCTACTTTTAAAAATAAAAAGAATAATACTGAATCAGATAAAAAACTTGTTTTAGAATCAATTGCAGATATTACCGGCACAAATACAAAGTCAGTAGTAGGTTCTAGTGGTCTATCTATTCAGTATGCTATTATGATGGGACTTATTCATGATGCTCTAGAAAATCATAAAGGAAAAGCTATCCGATTTATTGTTCCACCAAATTGTTATGGTGGAACAAATGATCAAGCAAGACGAGTTGCTGCTTGTATTGATAATGTTGAAGTTATGGATTTAGCGGTAGATAGTGGAAACGATATGGTAAGTAGTATTAATGTAGTTTTAGATAAAATTGCTAAGAAAGATGCTATCCCTTATATAATTGCTGAAATTCCAACTAACCCAAGAGTTGAGGTTCCTGAATTGATGCAACTAGAGAAAGTACTAAGTCAAGAACGCAGAACAGGAACTGGGGAGTTGGCTATAGAACCTGTTTTTATATTAGATCAAACTTTTTGTCCTAATGTTCACTTTTTAGGTAAAGGCGAAATATTGTCAAAAGTTAGAACCATTTCGTATGTGAGTGGGTCTAAGTTCCCTAGTGGTGGAAAATGTACTGCTGGATACTGCATTGGAAATACAAGAACAGAATCGTTAATGGATAAAATAGAATTACACCTGACACTTTGCGATAATGAGGCTACAAATCTTCAGTATGAGCTTTTAGCAAAGCAAATGCCATCTATGAATCAAAGAATTAATGATGCATACAAGAATACACGTGAATTTGTAAATTTCATTAATAAAACTCTACCAGAAGCAAAAATCAATTTTGTATCAGAAGAATTGGCACAACAAGGATTTACCCCTTCAGTGTTTTCATTAGACCTTCCTACTAAAGGAACTACTGCTAAAGAAAAAGAAGAGTATAAAAGAAAGTTAAATCATGTATTAATTAATTTGATGATTACGGAAATACCTAATGAAAGTAAGTATTGTGTAAGCTATGGGCAGTTAAAAGGATGTTATTGGACGATACCCGCTACATCTACACAGGGAACTACTAAAGAAGGTGATAAAGATTATATTGCCCGTGTTGCGCTATCTGCTAATATGGATTTGGAACATCACAAAAAAGTATTTTTAGATTTTGTTGAAACTATTTAACTTAAAATAAACAAGAAGAAAAAGTCTGGACAGTAGGATTAAAATCTATACTCAGCTTAAAATTAATCAATTATAACAAAAGAAGTTCTTCTGTTTTTATCTTTATAATCTCCTAAAGGTTGACTTTCTCCAAAACCTTTATAGGTCAATTTATTTTCAACCTTAGCACTTACAAACTCAAATACAACTTTAGCCCTTTGTTGGGATAGTACTTGATTATCTGTTTCATTACCCACATTGTCAGTATGACCTTGAATTTCAATCAGCAAATCGGGGTTTTTTTGAAGATAAGTAATCAATTTATTTAATTCAGCAAAAGAGCTTTCCTCTAAGGCATAGGAATTACTCGCAAAACTTACATTTTTAAGTATTACCTCCTCTCCTGCTTTGTTGGTAATAATATCCAATTCTAAATCCGCTAATGGTTCGGCTTGCAAATTTTCAGGCAATACAAACTGAAAGATATCCTGCTTTCCAAAACCACTAACATCAGAAGTGTAATAAGCAGTTTTCCCATCACTTGATACAATTAAAGAATTTTCTGAATTGTATGTATTTATTGGATAACCCATATTTTTTGGAATATCCCAATCCTTCAGGGTATTAACTCTTCTACTAACAAATAAATCATCATCACCCATACCAATATGGCCATCAGAAGCAAAATAAAGCGTTAAATTATCCGGATGTAAAAAAGGAGACATTTCAACTTGATTGGTATTAATACTACTACCTAGATTTTCAGCTGGCATAAATCCTTTTTTAGTAATTTCGGACCTCCAGACATCTTCTTTTCCAAAGCCACCAGGACGATTACTTATAAAATACAAATATTTTTCATCAGGAGAAAAACAGGCTTGTGACTCCCATTTATTAGTATTAATATTAGCACCCAAATTATATTCCTTAGACCAACCATTCTCCTTGGAATATTGTCTGATATACAAATCGCAACCACCAATACTATTTACCCTATCACAAGCAGTATATACATACATACTCCCATCAGCAGAAACTGTAATTGCACCCTCATTCTGTAAAGTATTGAAAGGTAAAGGGCTTACCGTATTACTTTGAATATCATACACAAAAAGATCCTCTTGATCACGATTTTTATTCGATTCAATTCTTCTTGTAAAAAGTATTTTTTTTGCATCAACTGTTATCGCATTTACATACTCAGTCATATGGGAATTTACAAGCTCACCAAGATTTTTTGCATCAAAATCAATAGGAGTTTTTATTGCCTTAATTGCAAATCGGGAATTTTGAAGATATCTATCAATTTTAGATGAAAACTTGGACTCTTCAATATTATTTGAAATTATTTTTTCAAAATAATAAAGAGCTTTCTCATAAAAACCATTATTATAAAAAAGTCTAGCAACTTGCTGAATACCTTTTACATCATTAAGAGTATTTTCATCATAAACCTTTAGCAAATAATCTGCAGCAAGATCAATTTGATTATTATTTGCATAAATAGAAGCTAAAAGCAAATTCGGCTTACTCCAGTCTGATGATTTCTCTAGCGCTTTATTAGCATATTTTATGGCTTTTTCAATATTACCTTCATTATTATATTTTACTGCCCTATCATAAGCTTTATAATCCTTTGTTTGTCCAAAGCAAGTTGCAGGAAGCAAGAATAGTATAAGAATAAATATTCTCATTAAGGAATATTCATGTATTTATGGCTTTGCAAAGAAATGGTCCAATCCTTATTTTCTTTTACAAAATCAATAATCATTGGAATTATTTTTTCACGCTTACTCCATTCAGCTTGTAAGTATAGTTTACAATCATCACTCAATCCTTCCCTTTGCTGTTCAGCCCAAATAAAATCATGTTTATTATTCACAATAACTTTTAACTCACTTGTTATTGGTTTTATTGCTGGCAAGGGCGCTTGCATTTTTTTAGGAGACATACATACCCAATCAAAATCACCACTATAAGGGTAGGCTCCTGAAGTTTCCAAATGCACTTTTAAACCCTCCAATTTTAAAGCTGTAGTCAATTTATCCAAATTCCACATTAAGGGTTCGCCCCCCGTTATCACTACAGTATCCACCGAGTATTGAGCAATACCTTTTAGAATATCAGTAATACTAGTTGGTGGATGCAAGTCAGCATTCCAACTTTCCTTAACATCACACCAATGGCAGCCTACATCACAACCACCAATGCGTAAAAAATAAGCAGCTTTACCTGAATAATACCCTTCACCTTGAATCGTATAAAATGCTTCCATTAAAGGTAGCATCTCTCCACTTTCCACTGCTGATTTAGTTTGTTTATCCATATTGACAAAAGTAAGATAGTTTTTGGTTTTTAGTTTGTAGTTTTTAGCAATTTATTTCTTTAAGTTTGCAATACTAAAAACAGAAAAATGAGCAAGCAAATTATAGAGTGCGTACCAAATATATCAGAAGGTAGAGATGCTGATAAAATTAGAATTATCTCACAAATAGTTGAAGAAATTGATGGCGTAAAACTATTGAATGTTGATCCAGGAAAAGCAACTAATCGTACCGTAATTACTTTTGTTGGCGAACCACAAGCCGTAATTGATGCTGCATTTTTACTTATACAAAAAGCACAAGAATTGATTGACATGAGCAAACATTCCGGAGAGCATCCCCGAATGGGAGCTACTGATGTTTGTCCGCTAGTACCCATTGCTAATATAAGTATGGAACAGTGTGCACAGTGGGCACACAAACTAGGAGAAAGAGTTGGAACAGAACTAGGAATTCCTGTTTACCATTATGAGGCAGCAGCAAAAGAAAAAAAGCGTGAAAATTTAGCCAACTGCCGAAAAGGAGAATATGAAGGTTTATCCAAAAAATTAGTAGATTCGGATTGGAAACCAGATTTCGGTCCTGCTGAATTTAATAAATCAGTAGAAAAATCAGGAGCAACAGCTATTTCAGCTCGTGACTTTTTAGTAGCCTATAACATCAACTTAAACACTACTTCTACAAGAAGAGCCAATGCAGTAGCTTTTGACATCCGTGAAGCAGGAAGAATAAAAAGAGAAGGTGATTCATTATCAGGAAAGATAATGAAAGATGAAAATGGAAATCCTTTAAAAGAACCAGGTCTATTCAAAGCAGTAAAGGGAATTGGTTGGTATATTGAAGAGTATGGGGTGGCTCAAATATCATACAACCTTACAAATATTAATATCTCTCCACTGCATGAAGTATTCGATAAAACTTGTGAGCGTTCAATCGCTAGAGGAATGCGAGTTACTGGTTCGGAATTAGTTGGTTTAGTTCCTAAAAAAGTATTGATTGATGCTGGGAAACATTTTCTAAAAAAGCAAGAACGATCAACAGGAATACACGAAAGAGAAATTATAAAAATTGCTATCAAAACTTTAGGACTAGATGAATTAGCTCCTTTTGACCCACAAGAAAGAGTAATTGAATATATGTTAGAAAGTAATAGTAACAAGCCATTAGTAAATATGACGCTTACTGACTTTGCTAATGAAACAGCAAGCGAGAGCCCTGCACCTGGAGGTGGGTCTATTGCAGCTTATTGTGGAGCTATGGGAATTTCACTGGGTACAATGGTTGCTAACCTTTCGGCACACAAAAGAGGTTGGGATGAAAGATGGGAAGAATTCTCTGATTGGGCAGAAAAAGGAATGGCTTATCAAAACACTCTTTTGGATTTAGTAGATGAAGACACCAATGCTTTTAATAAAATTATGGATGCTTTCCGTTTACCAAAAGATAATCAATCAGATAAAGCTATAAGACAAGAAGCAATACAAGTTGCAACCCAATACGCAATCCTCACTCCTTTCAAGGTTATGGAAACAGCTTTTGCATCTATGGAAGTAATGAAGGCTATGGCTGAATTTGGAAACCCTAACTCAGTAACAGATGCTGGAGTTGGTGCATTGTGTGCACGTACCGCTGTAATTGGCGCTTTCTTAAATGTTAAGATTAATTGTGGAGATTGTGAAGATAAAACCTTTGTTTCAGATATCTTAGAAAGAGGACAACAATTAGTTTATGACGCTTGTGCCTTGGAAGATGAGATTATAAAAATTACGAATTCAAAAATAAAATAAGACCTATGTCAGAAGAAATGAAAGCCTGTCCTGTTTGCGAATCTCCTTATGGATATTCAACAGGAGATGATTCCTACACTTGCCCAGAATGCGCTAATGAATGGAATCCTAAAGAAGTGGAAATGGAAGGAGGGTTGTTAGTGTTGGACAGTAATGGAACTCGTTTACAAACAGGCGATAGCGTTATCGTTATTAAAAACCTACCCGTCAAAGGGGCTCCAAAACCAGTAAAATCAGGCACCAAAGTAAAGAACATTCGCTTAACTGAAGGAGAGCATAACATCAACTGCAAAATTGATGGATTTGGTTCAATGCAGCTAAAATCAGAATTTGTAAAAAAAGGTTAATCAGAAAGAAATGAAAGAACAAGAAAAGGAAACACCCGAAAGACATAAAATAAAGGCTAATCTACACCCAAGAAATAAGAACAGAGAGCAATATGATTTAGCGGCACTACTTAAGGAAGTTCCTGAGTTAAAGCAACACATTAAACCCAATAAATACGGAGAGGATTCAATTCGATTTTCTGATCCTGCAGCTGTAAAACTACTTAACAAAGCACTTTTAAGTAATTATTACGGAATAAAAAATTGGGATTTCCCTGATACTAACTTATGCCCTCCTATACCTGGCAGAGCAGATTATATTCATTATATATCTGATTTATTAGGGGAAAATAATGAAATTACTTGCTTAGATATTGGCGTTGGCTCAAACTGCATCTATCCTATACTTGGAATTAGCGAATACCAATGGAATTTTATTGCTTCTGAAGTAAATGCTGACGCTATTGCTTGTGCAAAAGAAATCATAAAAGCAAACCCTACACTTAAAGGAAAAGTAAAATTCAGATTGCAAAAGGA
>CATEYX010000071.1 GCA_949511925.1 Cryomorphaceae bacterium
AGTTATGATTTGGAAACAGAGATAGATACTAAATTTGAAACTAATCATATTACTGAAAACTTTATTAAAGAAACTACTGCGCAATTTATTGGGGAGATAGAGCAGAAACCACCTATTTTTTCAGCTTTAAAAAGAGGTGGGGAACGCCTATACGAAAAAGCAAGAAGAGGAGAAAAATTTGAAATTGAAGCAAGAAAAGTAAGCGTTCATTCTTTTGATATTACAGCTATTGAAATGCCAAAAGTAGGTTTCGAAATAAAGTGCAGTAAAGGAACCTATATACGGTCAATAGCTCATGATTTTGGAGCTGCATTAAACAGTGGGGCACACCTTTCAGAACTATGCCGTACTGCTATTGGGGACTATCAATTAACAGACGCCTTAGAGGTTTCTGATTTTGAAAAGCAACTAAACAGCTAATCACTTGACTTCTGCTTGTCAATACTTTATATTTGCCAGCTTAAAATTCTACCCTTCAGGAGTTTCCTAAAGGAAAAACTAAAACCAAAATTCTATGAAATATAAATTGTCAATGTTCAAGTTTGACTTACCACAAACAAGAATTGCAGATAAGCCTACTGAAAACCGTGAAGATTCAAAACTAATGGTTATACACAGGTCAACAGGAGAAATAGAACACAAAACAGTTGCTGATCTTGGAGATTATTTTAATGAAGGAGATGTAATTGCTACTAATAACTCAAAAGTATTTCCGGCAAGACTTTACGCAAATAAAGAAAAAACTGGTGCAATGATTGAGGTATTCTTATTAAGAGAATTGAACCAAGAAAACAGACTTTGGGATGTATTAGTTGATCCAGCAAGAAAAATAAGAATAGGTAATAAATTATTCTTTGGTGAAAATGACGAATTAATTGCTGAGGTAATTGATAACACAACTTCAAGAGGAAGAACATTGCGTTTTCTTTTTGACGGGACACATGAGGAATTCAAAGAAACTTTAACTGCATTAGGGAAAACTCCTTTACCTAAGCATATTGACAGAGAGCCAACTGAAGAAGATACTGAACGTTTTCAAACAATTTACGCTAAGCATGATGGGTCTATTTCAGCACCAACTGCAGGAATGCACTTTAGCAGAATATTGATGAAACAAATGGAGTTGAAAGGAGTTGAGTTTGCTGAGACGACTTTACATGTTGGTCTTGGGACCTTTAATGATATTATGGTAGAAGATCTTTCAAAACACAAAATGGAATCAGAAGAAATTATGATTCCAGATGAAGCTGCTGTAAAAATTAACAAAGCAAAAAATACAGGAAGAAGAATTTGTGCTGTAGGAACAACAGTTATGCGTACTTTAGAGAGCTCAGTTTCCACCAAAAGTGAAGTTATTCCTTTTACAGGCTGGACAAATATCTTTTTGTTTCCACCACACACCTATCAAATTGCCAACTGTATGTTAACTAATTTCCATTTGCCAAAATCATCATTAATGATGCAAGTAGCGGCATTTTCAGGATTAGATTTATTAAAAAAAGCATACAAGGAGGGTATGAAGAAAAAATATAATTTCCATACTTATGGAGATGCTATGTTAATTTTATAACATGCAAATAGTTGCTTTACTAGTTGCTGGAGGAAAAGGGGAGCGCATGAATGCGGATATCCCAAAGCAGTTTTTACTATTAAATGGCACACCTATTTTAATGCACACTTTAAAACAATTTTCTCACTTTAAGGAAATTGTTTTGGTTTTACCCTCTTCGCAATTTAAGTATTGGCAGGAACTATGCAACACCTATAATTTCAGGCAAAAACACACCTTAGTTGCTGGTGGTATAACTCGTTTTCACTCAGTAAAAAATGGATTAGAAAAAATAGCTGACAATACTATTGTTGCTATCCATGATGGGGTTCGTCCGCTTATTTCTACTTCATTAATTAATGACTTGGTTTCTGAAACTAAAAGTGGAATTGGAGTAATCCCAATTATTCCTATAAAAGATTCTATTCGCAAAGTAGAAGGAGAAAATTCTGTTCATGTAGATAGAAGTAATTTGTTTGGAGTTCAAACTCCACAATGTTTCTTAAGTACTGATATACAAAAAGCATATACTCAAGATTTTTCTAACACTTTTACTGATGATGCTTCAGTATTTGAAGCAAATGGTGGAAAAATTAATACTCTTTTAGGAGAGGAAAAGAACCTGAAAATTACTACCCAAGAGGACTTGAATATTGCTTCTATATTAATTTAGTAATTTTATTCTCAGCCATACTTTTTATCAAATTAACACCAGGTATTTTCCCTTTTTCAAAAGTTCCTAAGTGCTCAAATCCTAAAGCCTTTGCGCCATTTTTACACGCTATTTTAAGTAGAGTATTCAAATCAAAATTTGAATTATTCTGAATTATTAAAAGCTCATCTAAAATTGAAAGGGAATTATTAGAAGCTAAGCTATCAGTACCAACACATAATTTATTGGTATCAAAAATAGAATAATCAGGCAAATCATTCTCAATATACAAATTTGCCCTTGGGCAAGTGCAGTAATAATTATCGGTTATATCTTCTTTTTTAGCAAAAGTATTATGCACTAATAACACCTTTTTATCTCCTAATTCTTGTAAAATATCAGTTGATTTATCTCTATTTTTCCAAATACTTGAAGTAGCATTCATGCCGTTTAACCAATCAAAAAAAGGCCCCTTCTTATTTTCAAGAAGCTGATTTTCTTCTTTTGTTTCCTGCATGTGAATCGTTAACAATTCATCATTATCATCAAAAGCATTATTAATTTTTTGCATTAAAACTGGCGGAACAGAATAAGGTGCATGAGGTACAATACTCGCCTTTTGACCAGCAGCTCTAAATTCATTTCTCAGCTCTATTGCTTGATTAAAAACAACATAAACCTTATTCACATCCACTCCAAAAGTTTCTATAAAATTATAATACTTCAAATTCTCTTTTTGCTTTTGTTCTAAGGTATCGCTTGTATTACAAATATCGCCAACTCCAACAATTCCATTGGCAATCATTTCTTGTTCTGCCTTTTCAATAGCCTGCTGTTTAGCGGTATCTGTATAACTATCTCTTTGCCTTATTATGTTTGAAAATTCCAAAAAACCTTTTCCTTTTTCAGCATTCCCTTTTAGGTGTGAAAGTTCCAAATGACAATGTGCATTCACAAATCCAGGACATAGTATTCCTTCAAATATTTCTAATTTATCTTGAGGTACTTCTCTCCTATTTTTAAAAATAGCAATAACCTGTCCATCATCAGAAATTTGCAAAACCCCCTCTTTTATTGGAGCAATATATAAAGGAAATAAATAATCGGCAGTTAAAAATCGCATAGCACAAAAGTAATATATCTTTGCAAACGAAATGGAAGAAAAAAAAGACATCAGAAATACCAGTGTAGAGGACTTACAAAAGTTCTGTGCAGAGCATAAACTACCTAAGTTCAGAGCTAAACAAATACAAGAATGGCTATGGAAGAAAAAGGCGGTTTCTTTTGACGAAATGACTTCACTTTCAAAACCCATGCGTGATTTGTTTGCGGTCCATTTTATCATTAATGCGGTTAAAATTCACAAAGGAGAAAGAAGTATTGACGGAACTATAAAGTACAGCTTACAACTACACGATAAGTTATTAGTAGAAGGAGTTTTAATTCCATCTAAGAATAGATTAACCGCTTGTGTATCATCACAAGTTGGCTGTAGCCTAGCTTGTGAATTTTGTGCTACTGGAACATTAAAATTAGCCCGTAATTTAACAGCTGCAGAAATATATGACCAGGTATTTATTCTCAATGATGAAGCCATTTCTAATTTTGGTAAACCACTTTCAAATATCGTATATATGGGAATGGGAGAACCTCTGTTAAACTATAAAGCAGTATTGGAAAGCATTAACCTTATCACAACTGAAAAAGGGCTTGGTATGTCACCAAAAAGAATTACCGTTTCAACAGCAGGTATTTCTAAAATGATAAAAAAATTAGGAGATGATGGGGCTCGTTTTAACTTAGCCATCTCATTACATTCAGCAAGCGATAATAAAAGAGATATTCTTATGCCAATCAATAAGAAAATTAACCTTGAAGAACTCAGAGAATCAGTTCGTTATTTTTATGATAAAACAGGAAGTAGAGTTACTTATGAATACATTTTATTTAAGGACCTTAATGATAGTATTGAGGACGCTCAAAAATTAGTGCAATTCATCAAAGCAAGCCCTTGTAAAATCAACTTAATTGAATACAATACAGTTGAGGATTTGCCATATGAAAGATCGTCTAACAGAGTTACTGAACAATTTATGAAATACTTGGAAGAACGTAACATTCTTGTTACCCTAAGAAAAAGTAAAGGGAAAGATATTAATGCTGCTTGTGGACAATTGGTAAACAAACTAAAATAGATTTCAACAAAGCTATTTACTGGTTTTCACACAGAGAAATCTTTATATATTTGCACTTCTAGCTAACATCTATATTGTCTATAATAAAAAATATAAAAGCTCCTATAAAAGAGGAAATGAATTTATTTGAACAGAGGTTCAAAGATTCCTTAAAGAGTAATGTTTCATTATTAGATAAAATA
>CATEYX010000072.1 GCA_949511925.1 Cryomorphaceae bacterium
AAAAAGTAGGTCAATCATTTTATCACCATTTATATCAGCTACTTCAACTCTATTTGTCCATTCACCAGTAATAGGTAGATAAGTTTCAGTTTTATCTTCCCAAAGCTCAGAATGTACATTTATATCAGAAGAGGCTTCCTTATTCGATTTTTCTTCACAAGACAAAAGAATCAACCCAGTTAGGATAATAAAAATTATTTTTTTCATTGTAAGATTATTTTTTGGTTGTTGCTAACGGTTTGAATAAAGCTTGGTTTTAATGGGGTTTATTTTTTGTTGTGAAGAGTTATTATTTTTTTAGTTGTTATTCCAGTATTTGTTAAAATGGAAATAAAATAAGTTCCATCCAAAAATTCAGAAGTATTTATACTTACCGATTCGTTATTAGGTTCGTCAAATCTGTTAATGATTTTTCCTGTAACATCATAAATGGAAATGGAGAGGAGGTTACTATAGCCATCAATTGTAATGTATTCGGAGTTTGGGTTAGGATAAATTCGGATGTTATCGTTCGGATAATCAATAATGTCTAATGTTGTACTTGTAAGTTCACATATTTTTTCAGCTAAGGCTTTAGCAATTGGCTCAGGGTTAGCAAAGGTAATATCATTCATTATAACCGCAATTGAGTGATTACAATCAGTGTCAAAAATAAAATAGGATGAATATCCGAGTGTTCGTCCATTATGCCCCCAATACACCTTTGAATTGTGATTTATTTTAAAAACCCCTAATCCAACCTCTGTTGTTTCTTCTGGCCAATTAATAAAATTTGTCATCTCTGCTATTGATTGGGAATTTAAAAAGTTTGAATTGAAAAGAGCATCATACCATCTCGCCATTTCACTGGGTTTTGACACAATACATCCTGCAGACCAAGATAATGTTCCAATTGCTGTTCTAGGGGTTGAAAAGTAATCTGTTCCATTCCACCAAGGATGAGCAGCTACACCTTGCACTGGTTCAAAGCCTTCTACAAAGGCCTGATTCAGCCCTAAAGGAGTGAATATTGAGTCTTTTACAAGAATATTATAAGTTGTACCTGTGGCAGCTTCAAGAATCATCCCAGCCAATATGTAATTAGTATTTGAGTATGCAATACTTGTTCCTGCTTGAAAATTGGAAGGACCAATCTCATTCAAAATATCTTGGGGAGTCCAAATTGTATTTGGACTGCTTAACACGTTGTTAGGAAAAGATGAAGTATTGGTGTAATCATCTACTCCACTTTGATGTTGTAGCAATTGCCTGATTGTAATATTGGAATCAACGTAATTATAATTTGGCAGCCATTCATGTAATGAATCTTCAAGTGTAAGAATGTTTTGTTCAACTAATTTGAGACAAAGTACTGAAGTAAACAGCTTAGTATTACTACCAATTCCCAATAACATAGTCGTATCTAATGGTATTCCTACATGTGACTCTCCAGTAGCACCTTGCCATAAGCCAATATTATTTATTTGAACTGCTGCTGATATCCCGGGTATAGTGTTTGCACTCTGAAATGAATTTAGGATATTTTGTAAAGAATCTTTGAAATGTTCGGGTACTTGTGCTTGTCCAATAAACGAACTTAATGCGAGTAATAATGTAAGTCTTATTTTCTTCATATTTTATTCTTTACAACGGCATGTGTATGAGTAGTGGCCATTAAAAACTACTACTTTAAGATTAATTACGAATGTACAAAAAAAGTGCAAACTTTGGAGTTTGCACTTACTTAGTCATTACTTATACATTTTGTTATCTGCTGCTTTTGTTTACTTATCTTATTTTATCGATATCCCATTGCATTAGACTCCTCAACTAAGACTTTATAGATTCAATTTACATTACTACAATATTAAAAATGAAAAAATGATGTTTCCACCAATTTGACCTGTAATAAAACTAACACTACCTCCTTCGCCAGTAATAGTACCATTTCGATTCGCATATTCGTATTGCATTTCGATACTCAGAGTATTTTTCTTAAAAGGGAAAGTATAACCAAGCCCCGCCATCAGCGAAGTTCCTATGGCGAACTGATGTTGGTAATCATTAGCTGCCTCATTGCTACGCTTAGCTGTGAACTGCCCAAAACCAACACTACTATTTACGTATACACCTTTATTGAACTCTTTACTGAGTACAAAATTTGTATCTTAAAAAAAGATTTTATTTAATTAGGATTTGACC
>CATEYX010000073.1 GCA_949511925.1 Cryomorphaceae bacterium
CATCAGCACTAATATCATAGCCATTTTGTCTTGTATTGAAGTTTGAAGTTCTATTTGGATCAAGTCCTCTTCCTCCAATATTTAATTGAAGGCCAGCATCATCATTTTGAAAAATATTTAGACCTGCTACTTGGCTATATATTTGCCTTGCATTATTGAGTGCTAAGCTAGCATTTGATTTACTTATGAGTATTACTTCAGTTTTTTTACCAGCGTATATTGATGTTCCCACTACATCGTCTAGTCTTTCAAGTGCAAAAAGAGATTTTCTTTTTTCATTAATATCAATCGATTTTAATTTAATTGATAGAGTTTCTAGCAGAATATTTACCAATAAAGAATCTTTTGTCTGTAATCTTTTCTGTTTTACTTTGTAATCTGAAGTAAAGATTACTAAGTCTAAGCTTCTAAGAGAAGTATTGAAATTGAAATAACCTTCATTGTTCGAAATAGATAATAATGAACCAGAAAGATCATAAATTTCTGCAGAAACAATTATATCTTTGCTATTAGCATCCCTTATGTATCCATTTACAAAATAATTTTGGGCTTCTAAATGGTCCGAAAAGCAAATTAATAATATAAATATACTAATTAACTTTTTGTTCATTCGCATACATTTCTAGAGTTAATGTTTATGGGAAATTTAATCTCCATCTGCATCAACATAATCTACTGTGATCTGCATGCTAATTAGCATGTCTGTTTTTAAATCAACGACTACTTGCTGTAAAGCATCATAAGATTCAAGCATTCTTGAATTATCGTTTAATAATTGAAATCTAAAATTATCATCAAGATTATTGATTTTATCTTTTGCTAAATCTAAGCCATTTATTATGTCAACACTTATATTTGTATCACCATTATCAGTAAGGTAGTTAACATATGATGCACCATCAATTGTATTAAAATTAAATCCAACACCTGTAAAGAAATCCTTACACGCACTTAGAGCTTCTAGAGCAAGACGTTTAGATATATTTTTTCTATAATATGCTTCAACACCTATTTCATATATTTGATAATCATCCCATTTTCCACATGGAATACCAATCTTGTTAGCTCTTAATCCTTTTTCATAATAATAAATGAAATCGTTAGTTAAAAGATTTAGACTTGAAGTTGAAGTATTAGCATTTGAGTTAATGAAGGAAGTTGTATTTGTTTCCCAGTATTGTACTACAGCATCAGTATTCATTGTCATCTGATTGATTATACTGTTCAAATAATCTAAATACTTACTTCCATTACCTGGATCTGTATAATTGTTTATCACCAAATTTGAATCATTATCTAATCCATATAACATATAATCTAAAGCAGGTAATCCTTGTGAAGTCCAGCTAGGCCAATTTGCATTATTAAGATCGTATCCTTGTACCATAATATTATTGTTAATTGTAGCTGTATTACAAGGGAAAGTATTCATTGCTTTTGCATAATTTATCTCTTCTGCCTTTCCAATATTAAACATTTCTACAGATTGCCATGCTAAGTATGTACTTACGTATGAATTTCTTAATTCACTGAAATTTGTTGTAGTTTGATTAGATGTGAAATTTTCTAGCTTGTTATTTAATTTTTCTAGCTTGCTCTGTAGATTTTTATGAGCGGGTACAATAATATTATTTGTTAGGTTTTCAAGTAAAGTAGTTCTAGAAAAATTGTCAGTTGGGACAATAGGGTCTCGCGAAGAACTACAGGCAATAAATAAGATACTTATTAGAACTAAATATAGATATTTCATGATTTTTATTTGTTAATGCAAAAGTAAAAAAAAGAGGAGGGAAACCCTCCTCTTCCTAAATATTTAAATAAGTTTTATTCTATTCCAGTTACAGCTTGAATTTGATCAGCCATAGCTCTTAACTCAGCATCTGAACGATCCCAGAATCCATCTCCAGCTTCTAATTGTTCAAGCATACTGTTTACTTGTGCATTTGAGAAGTAAGGAGTCCCATCTGAAGTGTATGTAAATTGTAAACTTAAGATAAAACCATAGCCTTCAGATAAAGCGTGGAAGTAACTCGGACTTAGATCATCAGCATCTGCAGCTTCATCTAAGTAAACTTGAGCTCTTTTTGCTACTACCATTGAAAGAGTTTCTTTAATAATTTGTGCTTGCTCATCCCTTACAGTTGAACAATTTTGAACTATTGCTTGTCTCCCTTTTTTAAATGCATCGAATACTATTACGCTGTAGTCGTCATATTTATTTAGGTACTTACCTAATAAGCCATCAGTTCCTAAATCACCTGTTAAGTTATCTGGGCCAAACTTACCATATACATAGCCAAATCCTTCATCCCAATGATGCTCCATTGCTGTAGCATTATTATCTTCATTTGGATCTCTTGTTACGTTATCAACAGCATCTCCAATTTTAACTTCGCTTAAGTAACCATTAACAACTTGATCAAGGCAAAGAGCTCCAATTAAACTTTTTGCAGCAATTTGGTCATATTCCATTCCTTTAGCATTTAGCTCACGGTTGTCTGCCATTCCAGCAGATCCTGCTGTTGCCATTGTAGTTGTTCCAACAATTGGAGCAACGTTTGTCGCGTAATCTGTAAACCATGAATCAAATGAAGCGTGAATAGCCATTTGTACACTAGATGTACTGTATGCTGCAGTTTTGCTTTTAATTTGTTTTGATGAAGCATTTAAATCTGCATCTGAAAAATAGCTTCCTGAGTTTTCGAACATTCCCATAAGTGCATCAGCAGTTGTTCCGTTACTAGATATTGCACTCATCATTTCTGAGGCCATATCTAGTCTTGCAGTTTGTCCTCCGTAAGAAACAGTGTTGAATCCATCTGCTATAAATGAGAATTCAGTTGGTGTTTCTATTGTTGTTATCCAGTAAGGATTACTAGCAATATCTGTTGCTGAACCTGCTAGAATAAACGTTCCTTCTAATCCAATCGTATCAGCATATGTTGCTACATATGTCATTTGTCCCATACCAGCATACATGTATGACTGATGACATGTTCCACACTCATCCATTGCAGCTATACCATCAACTACATCGTTACAATCTGCTACTCCAATTGGGTTTACAGGATCAAGAGGCGTAGAACTATCTTTTTTACATGAACTTAATACAATTACAGTTGATAGTAATAATACTTTTAATACATTTTTTGTTTCCATTTTTTACTTTATTTAATTGATTTAATTTTAATTTGGGGGCAAAAATAATAAATATTTTTATTTAGACTTATTAAAAATAAGAATTGTTTAGATTAATTCTTAATTGTATATCTTTGCAAATATGTTATTAGATTATATTAAAGAAATATATTATTTACTAGAAGAAACAATATCATTGTCTCTTTCTTATTTTATTAATACAAATAAAAGAATACATGTATTATATCTTTTAACATCTATAATTTTGGCTTTTTATGTGTACAAGAAAAGTAGCATTAAGTCATCATTTATAAAATATTTATTTCCCAAAAAGATTTGGCTTAGTAAATCTGCTTTTATCGATTATTCATTATTTTGTTTTAATTCTTTAGTAAAAATCGTTCTAATTGGTCCATATATAATTTTCGGTTTTTATATTGCATTCTATACTGATGAATTTCTTACTGTTACTTTTGGTTTTCCAAAGGAATCCATTGGAATTACTCAAACTTTAGTTTTTTATACCATTGTACTAACTGTTCTAAATGATTTGTTCAGCTATATTATTCATTTAGGAATGCATAAGTTACCATTTCTATGGGAGTTTCATAAAATTCATCATTCAGCGACATCTTTGAATCCACTTACACAGTATAGAATTCATCCATTTGAATTGATTATAAATAATATCCGTAGCATTTTAATTTTTGGTTTAGTTACCGGTCTATTTGATTATTTGTCAGCTCACCAAATTGATAAGTTAGTTTTCTTAGGAGTAAATGTCTTTCATTTTATTTTTCTACTTTTAGGAGCTAATCTTAGACATTCTCATGTTAAATTAAAGTATCCAAAATTTTTAGAG
>CATEYX010000074.1 GCA_949511925.1 Cryomorphaceae bacterium
TATCCTATAATTTGTTTTGCAATTACTAACTTTTGTATTTCTGAGGTTCCCTCACCAATAGTACACAGCTTAGCATCACGATAAAAACGCTCAACTGGAAAGTCCTTAGTATAACCATAACCACCTAGTACTTGTACAGCATCAGTTGCAACTTTTACAGCTACTTCTGAGGAGTAATACTTTGCCATTGCTCCTTCCAAAGTCATTCGCTCACCTCTATTTTTTTTATCAACAGAGCTATAAATCAACAATTCTGACGCTTCAATTTCAGTAGCCATGTCTGCTAACTTGAAAGCAATTGCTTGAAAATGGGCAATTGGTTTCCCGAATTGCTCACGCTCTTTAGCATATTCCTTAGCAGCAAAATACGCTCCTTTTGCAATACCTAAACTTAAGGCGCCAATTGAGATCCTACCTCCATCCAATACTTTCATAGCTTGAACAAATCCGCCACCGATATTTCCTAATATATTTTCCTCTGGAACTCGGCAATTATCAAAAACAAGTTCTGCTGTTTCAGAAGCTCGCATACCCAATTTATCTTCCTTCTTTCCAGAAGTAAAGCCTGGAGTTCCTTTTTCTACAACAAAAGCTGTCATTCCACGAGAATCTCCCTTTTCACCCGTACGAACAATAACTACAGCCACATCACCTGAGATTGCATGAGTAATAAAGTTTTTAGCTCCATTCAATACCCACTCATTACCATCTTTTACTGCGGTAGTTGACATGCCTCCTGAATCAGATCCAGTATTATGCTCAGTTAAGCCCCAAGCCCCAATCCACTCAGCAGACGCTAATTTTGGCAACCATTTCTTTTTCTGTTCCTCACTTCCAAATTGCAAAATATGACCTGTACACAAAGAATTATGGGCTGCCATAGAAAGTCCAACAGAAGGATCTAAAATAGATAACTGCTCAATAGCAGTTACATATTCAGTGTAGGAAAAGCCTGAACCACCATATTCAGTAGGAACCAAAACACCCATCAATCCAAGCTCACCTAGCTTTTTAAATACTTCTACTGGAAAAGTTTGTTTATCATCCCACTCACGTACAAAAGGAGTTATATTTTGCTTTCCAAACTGCTGAATCATATCAGCAATCATTTTTTGGTTTTCGTTAATTGTAAAATCCATCTAATATTTTTTTAAACTAATTATTTCTTTTGAATATTTTTCTAATCTCTCATTACCTTTCAGATAATCTAAACTAAGTACAAAAGCAAAAGCAGAAACATTGGCTCCTAACTTTTGAATAAGCGCTGATGCAGCACATGCTGTACCTCCTGTAGCTAATAGATCATCATGCACCACAACATTCCAACCTTTTTTTATATCTGATTTATGGATTTCAACTTCAGCTGATCCATACTCCAAATCGTACTTAAACTTTAAAGTTTCACCAGGTAGTTTTCCTACTTTTCTTATTGGAACAAAAGGAATTCCCATTTTATTGGCAAGTAAAAAACCAAATAAAAACCCTCTACTTTCCACCCCAACAATAGCATCAATCTGTTTTCCTTTTAAACGTTCAATAAAAGCATCTACAATTTCATTAGATAAAATAGGATCTAATAAAAGAGTAGTTATATCCTTAAAATTAATGCCTGGTTTTGGGAAATCAGGAACTTCCCTGATAGCTGTATGTATCTTTTGACTAATCATAAATTACTATAGCACTAGTCTATTTAAACTTCTTAATAACACCAGTTTTAAGTCTACTGTAATAATCATCTAAATCAACTCTAACCTCATTAGATAAAATAAGTAAGCCAATAATATTTGGAAAAGCCATTGCTAGAATCATCATGTCAGAAAAGTCAAGTACTGCACCTAATTTTACGGAAGAACCTATTACAATAAAAATAAGGAATAATAACTTATATGAATATTCAGACACTTTACTTTTACCGAATAAGAATGTCCATGCTTTAAGTCCGTAATACGACCAAGAGATCATAGTAGAAAAAGCAAATAAGAAAATAGCGACAACTAAAATATAAGGGAACCAAGAAAATACAGACCCAAAAGCTTGAGAAGTCATTTGAGCACCCTCCACTCCTTGTACATCATGGTAACCTGTAATAATAAGCACTAAAGCTGTCATAGTACAAATAACAACTGTATCAATAAAAGGTTCTAATAAAGCAACAATTCCTTCTGATACTGGCTCATTTGTTTTAGCTGCAGCATGTGCAATAGAAGCAGAACCAACACCAGCTTCATTTGAAAAGGCTGCTCTTCTAAATCCTTGAATAAGCACTCCAATTATACCACCAAGACCAGCAGCAGGAGCAAAAGCACCTTTAAAGATCAAAGCAAATACATTTCCAATTTCTGTAATATTTAATAAAATTATAATTAGTGCTGCACCAACATATAAAGCTGCCATAAAAGGCACTATTTTCTCTGTAACATTAGCAATTGATTTTATACCCCCAATAATAACTGTACCTACCAAGATAGCTAAGATTAAACCAAACATTGGTCCGTTACCTGCTAAAGCTGGAAACTGGCCGGCAATTTGTGCATAGGCTTGATTGGCTTGAAACATATTACCACCACCAAAAGAACCTCCAATACAAAGTATTGCAAATAAAACAGCCAAGACTTTACCAAAGCCTGCCATGTTGTATTTAGCTAAACCATCACGTAAATAATACATAGGGCCTCCTGACACCTCTCCATTTTCATCTAGCTTTCGGTATTTCACTCCTAATGTACATTCTACAAATTTTGCAGACATACCAAGAAGACCGGCCGCTATCATCCAGAAGGTTGCTCCCGGACCACCAATAGAAATTGCTATTGCAACACCAGCTATATTTCCTAAACCAACTGTTGCTGAAAGTGCCGTTGTTAATGCCTGAAAGTGAGAAACCTCACCTTTATCATTAGGATCATCATAATCTCCCTTTACTAAACCTATAGCGTGTTTAAATCCTCTAAAGTTTATAAAATTCATTCTAAAAGTAAAATAAACTGCACCAAAGACTAACCAGACTACTACAATAGGAACATCAGCCCCTACATCGAAGCCCATTGCTTTTATAGGATCCCAGAAGATTACCGGAACTAAATAGCTATCTACTATTGGTTTAAAGAAACTATCTATTGTTTCGCTTAATGTAGCTGCTTTTGATGACAACGAAGAAATAAGCATTAGGATAAAAAGTGATAATTTGTTTTTCATAGTTAATCTATTATTTTTAATTGTTGATCTATTAAAGTTAAACACTCTTCAAAAGAATGTGGGTTATAGCCTAATTTTTTTCTGGATTTGTCCA
>CATEYX010000075.1 GCA_949511925.1 Cryomorphaceae bacterium
GAAACTACTCAGGTTCATGGTTGTGAAATTAATGACTTAGACTATTTTTCATCTTATTCGCTTACTGATCGAACCCGTTCATTCATGAAAGTACAAGATGGTTGCGACTATCCTTGTACTTACTGCACCATACCTTTAGCCAGAGGAAAAAGCAGATGTGATAGCATAGAAAATATTATAAAAAATGCAAATGATATTGCAGATAAAGGGATAAAAGAAATTGTAATTACTGGAGTAAATATTGGCGAGTTTAAAGATAAAAATGACAATAGAAATTTTTCGGATTTAGTAAAAGAATTAGATAAAGTAGAACAAATTGAGCGTTATAGAATTTCATCTATTGAACCAAATCTTATTAGTGATCAAGTAATAGAATTAGTAAGAAAATCTGAAAAATTTATGCCTCACTTTCATATTCCTATGCAATCAGGTTCGGACATAGTGTTAGGTAAAATGAAAAGACGTTACCAAACAAAATTGTATAGAAATAAGATTGAGAAAATTGTTAGTAAAGTGAAAGATGTCTGTATTGGAGCGGATGTAATTGTAGGCTTTCCTGGTGAAACTAATGAAGAGTTTGATAAGACACTTAATTTCATTAAAGACTTACCCCTATCCTATTTGCACGTATTTACTTATTCTGAAAGAGAAAATACTCCAGCAATAGATATGGATGGAGTGGTTTCAAAATCAGATAGAGCTGACAGAAGTAAACAGTTGAGAATCCTTTCTAATAAATTACAACGATCCTTTTATGAAAAATACCTGGATACAGAACATACAGCCCTTTTTGAGCAAGAAAATAAGGAGGGATATTTATTTGGATTTACAGACAACTATATTAAAATAAAAATTCCTTTTCAATCTGCTATTTGCAGAACTAAAAAACAAGTTAGGCTAATAGCAATAGATGATAACGGAATAATGAAAGCAGAGCTTTTATAAATAAACAAACATTATGTACCCAACAATAAGCCATTTACTATTTGATTTATTTGGAGTTAATATTCCATTACCTATTCAAACCTTTGGGTTTTGGGTTGCTATTGCTTTTTTAGCAGCATCCTATGTCATCACTAAAGAACTAAAACGAAAAGAAAAAGAAGGATACCTTAGTGTAAGCATTATTAAAGAAACTATTGGAAAATCATTAAGCACTTACGAGATATTAAGTAGCCTTATTACTGGTTTCTTTATTGGATTTAAGTTAATTGAAGCTCTCTTCCATTATTCTGATTTAGTTGCAAATCCTCAGGATTTCATTCTTTCAACAAGAGGTAGTTTTATTGGAGGTATTTTTATTGCTGGCCTATCCATTTATTTAAAATGGAATGAAAACAAAAAAACAAAATTAGCTACACCTAAAGAAATTGAAAAAACGGTTCATCCTTATGAACTAGTAGGAAATATGACCATGATTGCTGCTGTTTCAGGAATTATTGGAGCTAAAGTTTTTCATAATTTAGAGAATATGGGAGCATTCATAGCTGACCCTATCGGACAACTTATGGCCTTTAGTGGCCTTACCTTTTATGGAGGATTGATTGCTGGAGCATTTTCTGTAATTTGGTATACAAGAAAATATAAAATAAATATTTTACACTTAATTGATTCTGCTGCCCCAGCACTAATGCTTGCTTATGGAGTTGGACGCATTGGCTGTCAAATGTCAGGTGATGGAGATTGGGGGATTGATAACTTAGCTCCAAAACCAGAATGGATGTCTTATCTTCCTGATTGGATGTGGAGCTATACTTTTCCACATAATGTAATTCGTTCTGGAATTCCTATGGAGGATTGTGGCGCACAGTTTTGGCAACCATACTGCTATCAACTAGCGAACCCCGTATGGCCTACAGCCTTTTATGAAGTGGTAATGTGTTTACTTATTTTTAGCTTTCTGTGGGCTATTCGTAAACAAATTCGTGTTCCGGGAATATTATTTTGTATTTATCTTGGATTAAATGGCGTTGAGCGATTTCTCATTGAAAAAATAAGAATTAATACGGAATACAATATATTAGGAGGAATTACACAAGCTGAGATTATTTCTTCATGCCTAGTATTTGTTGCTGTTTTAGGAATTTATGTATTAAACGGAAGAAGTAAAAAATAAACTAGATTTGTAGAAAAATAAATTACTATGAAAAAATCCTTACTACTTTTCCCTATCACTATTGCGTTAGTAATTTTCTTTTTCCCGACAACTTCTAATTCTAATGGAACAGGATCTCCTGGAGCAAAAACTAATTCCCAAATGGATGGAGGCAATTGCACTGGCTGCCATTCGGGCACATTAAATTCAGGATTAGGTACGGCAACTATTTCTAGTGATATACCTGTTAATGGTTATGTAATAGGTAATACTTACACAATTACACTTACAGGTGTAAAAGCTAACTGCATAAAATTTGGCTTTGAATTAACAGCTGAAAATGGAAATTCTAAATCGGGAGATTTTATGATTACTGACAACACCACAAAATTAGTAAATGCAAATAACGCAGTATCTCATAAATCATCAGGAACAAGTGGAAGTGATATTAAAAGTTGGACTATGGACTGGACACCAACTTCTAATAGTAATGGGAATACTACTTTTTATGCTTCTCTTCTCTTTTCTAATGCAAATTCTAACAATAATGGAGATAATACATTCACCACATCACTCTCAGTAAATGAAGCAATATTTACAGCTATTAATGATTTATCTGAAAAAAATGATTTTACATTTAACACAGTAACCAAAACAATTGAATCCAATACCATTGTTTCAATATATGATATTAGCGGGAAATTAGTTTTAACTACTAAAAAAAAATCTGCAACTATTTCTTATTTAAAGAAAGGAATCTACATTCTTAAATCAGAAAATAAAACGCAAAAAATTATATTGAATTAATTTTCAATAATTTCAAATTCAGTTCTTCTGTTGGAAGCTCTACCTTCAGCAGTATCATTAGAATCAACAGGATTAGATTTTCCGTAGCCTTTAGCAGACAATCTATTTTTGTTTACTCCCTTTTCTACTAAATAATTCACTACCGCATCAGCACGTCTTTGCGAGAGTAACTCATTAAAAGATTCTGCACCTATATTATCCGTATGACCTGAAATTTCGATTTTTAAGCTTGGCACATCATTCAAAAGCAAAACTAAACGCGCTAACTCAGCAAAGGAATCATCCTTTACCTCCCATTTTCCCGTATTGAAAAATACATTTCTAAGGGCAATATTACTACCTACTTTTATATTTTTTAATTCAACATCCTTAGTTACATTATTAAAACCATCCCCCTTAGGCAAATCAAAGTTTTCAGAATGAAACAAATACCCATCAGCAGATACAGAGATTCCATAGTTATTCCCAGCTGGAAGAGATAACAGAAATTTACCTGTAGCACTATTAGAGAAAAAGGAGGTATACACCTTCCCCGTCTCATTTAGGATGATTTCAATTGCAGCTTTAATAGGTTTTTTGGTAATAGCATCCAAAACCTTACCCTTAAAAACAGTTAAGGATTTTTCCTCAACAAGAATAGGTTCAGCAATCGTGTTATCACTTACAGGCTTTGCAATACTAGCGATTAACTGATCCTGTACATCAGTACTCATTGGTTTATCAGCTCCGCAGTAAGTTACCTTATAAATATCCAAACCTCCCATTCCACCCGCTCTATTTGATGCAATATAAGCATACCTTCCACTTGCAGTAGCACTATAAAACAAATCGTCATAAGGAGTGTTAATAGGATAGCCTAAGTTAACTGGATCACCCCAATGCCCTAAATCATCAACATAAGAAACAAAAATATCATAACCACCAAGAGTGTTATGTCCTTGAGAGGAAAAATACATAGCTTTTCCATCAGGATGAATATAAACTGAACCTTCCTGAAACTTAGTATTTATTTCATGACCCGCACTTTGTCCTTTTCCCCAAAGATTACGTTCTCTATTCATTACACCTGAAAAATAAATATTTTTATTACCGCTATACCCTCCATCAGTAATATAATAGACTTTAATATCTGGCGGATCAAAAGAGGCAAATGTTTCATTCCCATCCGTATTTCCACCTCGTAGTTTTTCACCCATTTTCCTAGTTGGAATTTCCCATTCTAAACCATTCAATTTAGATTCAAAAACATCAGTATTTCCATCTTCTTGTTTAAAAATAAGTAGTCTTTGCCCATCATAAGAAAGTCCACCGGCAACATCATTGTTTTCAGTATTTAATTCTGAAACAGGAAATACTGCCTCAAATTTTCTGGCATTTAAAGTAGATGTGTAAATATCCTGATCATAAACACCAAATTCATTTGCTTGGTTTTCATTCGGCTGATTAGAAGTAAAAATTAGCAACCCTCCATCAGCACTCAAACAAGGACTCCAATCGTCAAATTCAGTATTTAAAGCTATGTTATCAACCCAAATTCTGTGGGAATTAGCCAATATCTCATTTGCACCTTGGCATTCCTTTGTATATTTTTTAGCTAATATCTGATAGCGCTCATACACTTTAGTTCTGGCTGAAAGTTTAAACTGTTCAAACTGTTCACCTGCCTGTAAATAATCGCCTTGTAATTGTAACGACATAGCATAAAAGAATAAGAAATCGGATGGCAAATCAGAATTCAGCTCCTTAGCTCGTATCAGATATTCAGCTGCTTTTTCTTTTTGATTAGTAAACAAATAACTACTTCCAATTTTATAATTAAGCTCTGCATTATTTGGATTAAAATCTTGTGCTTTTTGATAATGAAAAATAGCTTGTATAAA
>CATEYX010000076.1 GCA_949511925.1 Cryomorphaceae bacterium
GAACTTTCAGTATTAGAAGCAAACAAAGAAGTTGCTAAGTTTGGAAATATCACAACTAGATTATTTGATATGATTCCTGAATTATTAAAAGAAACTGATATCAAGAAATTCAATAGCCTAATGGCGCGTATCCGTAAATATGAAGACATTACAGATAGAATGGAGGTGGAAATTGCTGATTATTTAGCTAAAGCATCTCAAGGAGAAATGAGTGATTCTGCTTCAATAAAAGTAAGGAGCATGATTTCAATAATCAATGACATGGAACGCATTGGTGATATCTGTTATCAGCTATCAATTACTATTGAAAGGAAGAGAGAGCAAAAAGCTTATTTCACACCAGAGCTAAGAACAAGCCTTGAAGAAATGATTAGTGAAGTACAAAAAGCTATGATTATCATGAACAAAAATTTGAATTCTAGTTACTCACAAGTTCTAATAGCTGATGCTGATGAAGCTGAATTAGCAATTAATAAAATGAGAAATCAGTTAAGAAAAAAATACTTGCAAAATATTGAAAAAGGAGAAGGTAAAATCCAAACGGGTATGATTTACAATAACCTTATCCATTCCTTAGAAAAAGTGGGAGATCATGTTTTTAATATTTCTGAAGCTATTACTGGAAAATAAAAACATGAAGAAAATGAAGAAAATAATTTTAAGCATATTAACAGTATTGCTAAGTACGATATTTACAAATGCACAAAATACTGAAAAGGAAGTTAAATTTGGTGGAAGAATCATGTACGACATGGCTACTTGGGGAGCTGAAGAATTTGAATATACTGGATCAGAATTCAGAAGAGTAAGGCTTTACAGTTCAGGAAAAATGTATGGCACAGTAAAATATAAACTACAATTGGATTTTTCTGGGGGAAAGATTTCTTTTAAAGATGTATGGATTGAGCTAAATAAATTACCAATACAAGGAAACCTAAGAGTAGGGCACTTTAAAGAGCCTTTACGATTAGAGGCTTTAACATCCAGCAAGTACATAACCTTTATGGAAAGAGGATTGCCTATTGCAATGAGTCCAGAGAGAAATACAGGTGCAATGTACCACACAACTATTGGAAAAAAAATATCTCTTCAAACTGGAATTTTTAGACAAAGTGATGATTTCGGGAATGATAAAATTGCAGATAACAATATAAACATTACTTCAAGAGCTACTTATCTAGCCATCAATGATGGAAATAAATTATTGCATTTAGGGGTTGCTAATAGTAAAAGAAAAAGTAATAACAAAAGCTATAATTTTTCATCAAGAGCAGAAAATCATTTAGGAAATAAATTAATATCTGTTAATAAAGAAAAAGTTAATCATGTAAATATATTTTCTGCTGAAATGTCTTACGTAAACGGACCTATATGCTTGCAGATGGAGGCATTACAAACAACCATTAATTCAATTCCTGAAATAGAAAGAAGCTCTATTATTAATCATGAGATAATTTCTTATTATGGTCAAGTTTCATACTTCCTAACAGGAGAAAGTAGATCATATAAAAATTCTTTATCAGGATTTGGCAGGCTAAATCCAAAGAATAATTATGGTGAAAATGGTTGGGGAGCATTTGAATTAGCAGCAAGATTTTCAGCAATTAACACACAGAAAAATGGCTCATTAGAAGACATAACCTTAGGAGTGAATTGGCATTTAAATCCTAATACAAGAGTTATGTTCAATTATGTAAAAGGAGAAATGGTGAATGAATTAGGGGAAATTACTTTAGAAAATGCTCTAATGATGAGAGTTCAATTAGACTTTTAAAAACACCAACACAGAACATATGATTGAATATTATTTTGACTGTCCACATTGTTGGGAAAACCAATTAAAAATGATTGATCCATCTGTTGATAAACAGAGCTTTATCGAAGACTGTGAAGTTTGCTGTAACCCTCTTGAATTTGACATAAGTGTTGTAGAAAATTGTATAGAGTCATTTTCTGTAATTCCAATAGATCAATAAGCCACATTAAGAAAGATGATTTACCAAATTTATTAAAGTATAACTAAATAGTTATTATTTAACCGTTACATTAATTGTTTTACTCATTTTCTCACCATAAGATTGATGAAATCCATTGGCAAATTGTAATGTTAAAGAATACTTTCCTGGTTTCAAATCTAATTGGTATTCAGTTTGTCCGGCACCAAAATGAATGTGCTTCTTATCAGTAGGAACAATATCTCCATCAATAATAAAATCAGAATTTATAATGATATGATGATGCCCCATCAAATCATTTTTCTCACCTGCTATCTCTACACCCATACCTTCTACTCCCATTTGTATAAGAAAAGCAGAGTCTACAGTCGCTCCAGTTTGGATATTTTTAAAAAATACTGAAGGCTCTATTACTGATTTCTTTTCAGATTTGACTTTAGGCTGACAAGCGCTAAATACAATAGCAAAAAGAAAGATAATTATTTTTGTAATCTTTAATGTTTTCATAAAATTATTTTGATGCAAAAATAGTATTTTTGAATTCTTAAGAGCACTATAAATTGGAAGCATTAATAAATAAAATTTTCAGCTGTAATGATAAAGCAAAATTTGAGTCATTAGCATTGGAATTATTCCATTATCAAATGGAGAATAACCCAATCTATGCTCCATATGCTGCATTAATATTAAAAGGGAAAATACCCACAAATATTTACGAAATACCATTTTTACCTATAGATTTTTTCAAACAAGAACAGATTATCTGCCAAGGAAAAGCA
>CATEYX010000077.1 GCA_949511925.1 Cryomorphaceae bacterium
ACAGGAATTCCAAAGATGAGAATTGAACAAGCTGCTGCAAGGAAACAAGCAAGAATTGATAGTGGAAAGGATATTATTGTTGGTGTAAATACAAATCGCTTATCAAAAGAAGATAAAGAGCTTGAAATATTAGAAGTTGACAATACTACTGTTAGAAAACTACAAATTGAAAGACTCAATAGCATAAAAGCAAGCAGAGATAGTGAAAAAGTAAAAATATCATTAACTGCACTAATTTCAGCTTGTAAAAACAAGACAGGAAACTTATTAGAACTTGCAGTAACAGCAGCAAGAGAAAGAGCAACACTAGGAGAAATATCGGATGCTATGGAAATAGTATTCGGAAGATACATTGCGAAAAATCAAACTATTTCAGGAGTATACAAAATGGAAATACAAAATAACGAAACCTTTAAAAAAGCCCTTGCTTTGTCGGATGATTTTGCCGTAAAGAAAGGAAGACGACCAAGAATTATGATTGCTAAAATGGGACAGGACGGGCACGATAGAGGAGCAAAAGTAATAGCAACTTCATTTGC
Organism: Cryomorphaceae bacterium; assembly: GCA_949511925.1. Lineage (GTDB taxonomy): Bacteria > Bacteroidota > Bacteroidia > Flavobacteriales > BACL11 > UWMA-0277. Next base: position 540 of record CATEYX010000077.1, read on the forward strand.
TGACTTAGGTTTTGATGTTGATGTTGGCCCTCTTTTTCAAACCCCAAAAGAAGCAGCTAAACAAGCGGTTGAAAATGACGTTCACATCCTAGGTATATCCTCATTAGCAGCAGGACACAAAACATTAGTTCCGCAAGTAATTGCAGCCCTAAAAGAATATGGTCGTGATGATATTTTAGTGATTGCAGGAGGTGTAATTCCTCAGCAAGATTATGATTACTTATATAATGCTGGGGTAAGTGGTGTGTTTGGCCCAGGTACAGTAATTGCAGAATCAGCAATAGATATTATAAATAAAATGATATAAAAAATAGGAGCTAGTAATCCAGCCCCTATTTTATTAATTTTAAAACTAATCAGGTTTTTTCAATTGAAATTTTTTAATTTTTGGTTTTGAAAAATCAAGACTTTGACAACAATTAGGTAAATCATTATGAGCACTCTCATTTGCCATTACATCATCAGCATTATAACCAAGATTTGAAATAATTTTTCTAATATTTTCAACTGAGTTCTTTTTTGTTTTAAAAGTAACTGTTAAAACTTGACTTTCTACATCCAAATTTACTGCAGTAATTCCTTTTGTAAACTGCATTTCTTCTTCAATCCTATCTTTACAACAATTAGCAACACATTCTGCTGAAGTTTTAATTTGTACTGTTTCTTTTTGTGCCCAAGCATTTATAGTTAAAATGCTAAATAGGGCAATGAATATTTTTTTCATATTTTTATTTTTTAATTATTATTTAATTTTAAACCTAAATCCTGCATATATCATTCTACCATTAATTGGCGCATAAATTAATGAAGCATCAAAAGCTGATGAAGTTGGATTTCCGGAATCCAATATCGGGTTATCTTGAGTATAACTTAGTAAATTCTCCCCCCCAACATACACATCAAATTTCCTAAACTTTTTAGTTATTTGAGCATTATACAAGTAAAATGGATCTGAAAAATTATTAGAAATATCTTCATGATCAGGAATTCTACTCTCTCCTATATAGTTAGCCGTAACGTCAAATATCCATTTATCAAAATTAGTAGCATAAGCAAGATTCAATAATGCTCTATCTTTTGGAGTAAGCGGAGTTTCTTTAATTCCCTCATCATCATAGGTGCTTTTCACATCATTAATTTTATAGGCCATCTTTACATCAAAACGATCAAACAACTCATAAGCAAAATCCAACTGCATACTAGTTGCATAGGACTCCCCTTCTAAATTATAAAACGATAACTCATTTTGATTCTCAATATCAACCACAATTTGATTTTCAAAATCAGTACGGTAGGCATCTGCATTAATGGTACCTTCTCTTCCAAAGAGATAAAAACAATACGTAATGTTCGCTCCATAATTCCAAGCAATTTCAGGGTTTAAATTGCCGACTGAAATTTCTCTATTGGATGCTAAGAATGAAGCATTTTCAACAAACACATTAGCTACACGAAAAGCTTTTCCTGCTGAAAAACGAATTGCCATTTTTTCTGTTGGATTGTATTTCATATTCAACCTTGGTAGATAATTTATTTCTTCAGAATTATTGTAATAATCTGCACGTATTC
>CATEYX010000078.1 GCA_949511925.1 Cryomorphaceae bacterium
AAACCATTACTGCCAACTGTGTTTCTTATTAGTGATCTATTTCCCTTTATCTGAGAAGGTTTCTTTATTATGAGATTTATAAGGCCTCCAAATTGTGTCCCGTATTGCAATGAAGCAGCGCCTCGAATAATTTCAATTTTTTCTAATGCTTCAGCTGGTGGAGTGTAGTAGCTTTCAGGGTAACCTAGAACATCAGCACTAATATCATAGCCATTTTGTCTGGTATTGAAGTTTGAAGTTCTATTTGGATCAAGTCCTCTTCCTCCAATATTTAATTGAAGGCCAGCATCATCATTTTGAAAAATATTTAGACCTGCTACTTGGCTATATATTTGCCGTGCATTATTTAGTGCTAAGCTAGCATTTGATTTACTTATGAGTATTACTTCAGTTTTTTTACCAGCATATATTGATGTTCCTACTACATCGTCTAGTCTCTCAAGTGCAAATAGAGATTTTCTTTTTTCATTAATATCAATCGATTTTAATTTAATTGATAGAGTTTCTAGTAGAATGTTTACAAATAAAGAATCTTTTGTCTGTAATCTTTTCTGTTTTACTTTGTAATCTGAAGTAAATATTACTAAGTCTAAACTTCTAAGAGAAGTATTGAAATTGAAATAACCTTCTTTGTTTGCAATAGACAATAATGAGCCAGAAAGATCATAGATCTCTGCAGCGGCAATAATGTTTTTACTGTTAGCATCCTTTATGTAGCCATTTACAAAATAATTTTGGGCTTCTATATTGCAAAAAAAGCAAATTAATAATATAAATATACTAATTAACTTTTTATTCATCCGCATACATTTCTAGAGTTAATGTTTATGGGAAATTTAATCTCCATCTGCATCAACATAATCTACTGTGATTTGCATGCTAATTAGCATATCTGTTTTTAAATCAACGACTACTTTCTGTAAAGCATCATAAGCTTCAAGCATACTAGAATTATCATTTAATAATTGAAATCTAAAATTATCATCAAGATTATTGATTTTATCTTTTGCTAAATCTAAGCCATTTATTATGTCAACACTTATATTTGTATCACCATTGTCAGTTAGATAGTCAACATATGATTTACCATCAATTGTATTAGAATTAAATCCAACACCCGTAAAGAAATCCTTACACGCACCTAGAGCTTCTAGTGCAAGATCTTTAGATATATTTTTCTTGTAATATGCTTCAACACCTATTTCATATATTTGATAATCATCCCATTTTCCACATGGAATCCCAATCTTGTTAGCCCTTAATCCTTTTTCATAATAATAAATGAAATCGTTAGTTAATAGATTTAGACTTGAAGTTGAAGTATTAGCATTTGAGTTAATGAAGGAAGTTGTATTTGTTTCCCAGTATTGTACCACTGCATTAGTATTAATTGTCATCTGGCTGATTATACTATTCAAATAATCTAAATGCTTACTTCCATTAACTGGATCTGTATAATTGTTTATCACCAAATTTGAATCATTATCTAATCCATATAACATATAATCTAAAGCAGGTAACCCTTGTGAAGTCCAGCTAGGCCAATTTGCAGCATTGAGATCATATACTTGTCCAATTATATTATTATTAATTGTAGTCGTATTACATGGAAAAGTATTCATTGCTTTTACATAGTCAATTTCTTCAGCCAATCCAATATTAAACATTTCTACGGATTGCCATGCTATATATGTGCTTACATATGCATTTCTTAATTCACTAAAATTTGTTGGAGTTTGATTAGATGTAAAATTTACTAGCTTGTTATTTAAGTTTTCTAGCTTGCTCTGTATATTTTCATGAGCAGGTACAATAATATTATTTGTTAGGTTTTCAAGTAAATTAGTTCTAGAAAAATTGTCGGCTGGGATAATAGGGTCTCCCGAAGAACCATTTTCGTTACTACAGGCAATAAATAAGATGCTTATTACAACTAAATATAGATATTTCATGATTTTTATTTGTTAATGCAAAAGTAAAAAAAAGAGGAGGGAAACCCTCCTCTTCCTAAATATTTAAATGAGTTTTATTCTAATCCAGTTACAGCTTGAATTTGATCAGCCATAGCTCTTAATTCATCATCTGAACGATCCCAGAATCCATCTCCAGCTTCTAATTGTTCAAGCATACTGTTTACTTGTGCATTTGAGAAGTAAGGAGTCCCATCTGCAGTGTATGTAAATTGTAAACTTAAGATAAAACCATAGCCTTCAGATAAAGCGTGGAAGTAATCCGGACTTAGATCATCATTATCTGCAGCTTCATCCAAGTAAACTTGAGCTCTTTTTGCTACTACCATAGAAAGAGTTTCTTTAATAATTTGTGCTTGCTCATCTCTTACAGTTGAACAATTTTGAACTATTGCCTCTCTACCTTTTTTAAATGCATCAAATACGATAGTATTCCATTCAGGGTATTTATTTAGGTATTTTCCTAATAAGCCATCACTATCTAAATCACCTGACACGTTATCTGGGCCAAATTTTCCATATACATAGCCAAATCCTTCGTCCCAATGATGCTCCATCGCTGTAGCATTATTATCTTCATTTGGATCTCTTGTTACGTTATCAACAGCATCTCCAATTTTAACTTCGCTTAAGTAACCATTAACAACTTGATCAAGACAAAGAGCTCCAATTAAACTTTTTGCAGCAATTTGGTCATACTCCATTCCTTTAGCATTTAGTTCACGATTCCCAGCCATTCCAGCAGAACCTGATGCAGCCATTGTAGTTGTTCCAACAATTGGAGCAACGTTAGTAGCGTAATCTGTAAACCATGAATCAAATGAAGCGTGAATAGCCATTTGTACTGCAGAAGTACTGTATGCAGCAGTTTTGCTTTTAATTTGTTTTGATGAAGCATTTAAATCTGCATCTTCAAAATCCATACCACCAGCTTCGTGAGCAAACATTCCCATAAGTGCATCAGCAGTTGTTCCGTTACTAGAAATTGCACTCATCATTTCTGATGCCATATCTAATCTTGCAGTTTGCCCTCCGTAAGAAACAGTGTTGTATCCATCTGCTGTAAATGAGAATTCAGCTGGCATTGATACATTTGACCAATAAGGATTAGAAGGGGAGTCTGGCATAACTAACATTTCATTATCTCCAGCTACAACTCCAGAAGTATCATCTAGAAATGTTACATCATGAGTCACAACATTGTATATGTAAGCTTGTTGACACACTCCACATTCATCCATTAATGATGTTCCTCCAACAACTTCATTACAATCTGCTACTCCAACTGGATCTACAGGATCAATAGGCGTAGGACTATCTTTTTTACATGAGCTTAGTACAATTACAGTTGAAAGTAATAATACTTTTAATAAATTTTTTCTTTCCATTTTTAACTTGTTTTAATTGATTTAATTTTAATTCGACGGCAAAAATATAAAAATATTTTTATTTAGACTCATTAAGAATAATAATTGTTTAGATTAATTCTTAATTGTATATCTTTGCAAATATGTTATTAGATTATATTAAAGAAATATATTATTTACTAGAAGAAACAATATCATTGTCTCTTTCTTATTTTGTTAATACAAATAAAAGAATACATGTATTATATCTTTTAACATCTATAATTTTGGCTTTCTATGTGTACAAGAAAAGTAGTATTAAGTCATCATTTATAAAATATTTATTTCCCAAAAAGATTTGGCTTAGTAAATCTGCTTTTGTCGATTATTCATTATTTTGTTTTAATTCTTTAGTTAAAATCGTTCTAATTGGTCCATATATAATTTTCGGTTTTTATATTGCATTCTATACTGATGAATTTCTTACTGTTACTTTTGGTTTTCCAAAGGAATCC
>CATEYX010000079.1 GCA_949511925.1 Cryomorphaceae bacterium
AATACCATCTAAAATATACGTGAAAGGAGTTATTACATTACTAAGCATATTAATAGCAATACGACCATCAGAATCATCCCAACAATTTACATTTGTAGAACTAATGTCTAACTGGATAGGCGTAATAGTATCAGATGATGCAGAAGTACTTGCGCATAGGGATTCTAAAGTCATATAATAAAACTGTGTTCCTAAGGGAATATTAGCTCCCGCAATAGAAGTAACATCCACAGGATAATTTACTGTTGAAAGCAAATTAAAAGGACCACTAATATTGTCTGATCCATAAATATTATAAAAGGTTGAGCTATTTGCTGTTAAATAATGATTCCAGGTAACCGAAACATCTCCTACACTGTTCTCTGTAACGCACTGAAAAAGTGGTGCAGGCTGGGTTGTAGCTGGAAGAACAGTTATTTTAATAGTTGCTATACGAATTGCATTTGCAGGACAAAAATCATCAACAACTTTCACTAAAAATGTAAATATATTTGTTGTATTTCCACAACCTGAAGCTGACAGAATTTGGGCACAGTCTGTTTGCCAACTAAACATACCTGAAACTAAGCTAGGAGCAGTTATAGTTGTATTGCCATTCACATCAGTGAATGTAGCACAAGGGGGATTATTACATGGCGTAACCTGCCCACCAGAAATAGTCATGGTCAAATCCTGAGGTATGCCACCCGCATATAAATCAGCATCATTAGCAACAATATCAAAAGTAACTAGTTCACCTGCATTAATTGTTGTTGCATAAGATGGTAATCCAGATGTACCAATAGTTTGAGTCCAATTTTGATTACCTAACGGGGCCGTAACAATTGGAGGGCTATTTTGAACACCACTAGCTAAAGCACCACAATTAATCAAAACTGCAGGAATATCTCTAAAAATTTCTGACACTAATTGTCCACACTTAAATGCCTTAACACTAATAGTTGTCGCAAAAGTTCCTGCAGTATTAGAGTGGTATGAAATCTCACCAGTTATAGGGTCTAGTTGTACTCCTCCTGCTGATATAGAAGGTATAGGAGAATTAAAAGTATAAGGAGCTACAAAAGGAAGAGGTGCTGGAAGAACTGGAGGATTATAAGCACCAAAAAAATCATCTAAAGGCTCTGCCCACTGGTAAGAAATACTATCTAACTCAGAGTCAGAAGCATTGTGAGAATACGCAAAAGGATAACCAGTACAGATAATTGTATTTGGAGATTCATTAAAGATAGGAGATGAATCAAAACAAGGGCCAACAGGAACTTGAATACCATTATCAAAATACGGAAACATAGATGCACGTAATGTATATCCTGCACTTGATGGAGCTGTTAGATTAACTACTGAATTTGGTCGACAACAACTATCCCAGGTAAAATGCCAACCCGCTAAAGGGGGTAGTCCAACAATTGCGATAGGTTGTGAAATATAAATATATTCTTCAACAGCTCCAACTGGATTATTAATACAATCCAATGCGGCATAACCACTATTTGTCACATCACACAAAGGAGAAATATCAATTACAGTATCAAAGTCAAGAGTAATTGTAGTAAAAGGAGCTCCTACTCCCCACATTTCTAAAGTTTGTGGTCCTGTAGAAAGTGTAATGCCGTCACAATCTCTATATAATTTCATTGTAAATATATACTCCCCTTGGTTAGGGCCTGATGTAAGGCACTGCCAAGTAATTTCTCCACCTAATAGATGAGAAGCATTAGCATTAGAAAATGCTAATAATACAGCTAAGAGTAAAATGAATTTTTTCATATTTTTTATTTATTTAAATCGATTTAATACTGCTAAATTATATAGTTCCTTATGACTTCCAATATACATTTGAATAACATCTTACGTATTCAATAATTTTATATTTCTATCTTAACAAAGTGATAGTTCCTTCCTCAATATATGAATCACCCAATGAACCAATAGCTTCCATTGTGAAAAAATACACACCTTCTGGCATTAATTCCCCATTAAAGCCTATTCCGTCCCAACTACCTTTTGCATCATTAAAAGCATATACTTGCTGACCCCACCTATTGTAAATAGCAACTCTTAATTCTACTAACATCTCATCTCCAAAATGATACTCATCATTTACTCCATCATTATTTGGACTAAAGACATTATTAATATCATATCCTTCAACAGCTATATTTAACCATGCAGTATCATTACACATTTCTGAAAGATTATTGTTACTAGCAATTAATTCAATTATAAAATTACCTTGCTTATGATATTTATATGTGAGTTCAAACTCATTAGAATTACTAGAATCATCTCCAAAGTTCCAAGAAAAATAATTCGCTCCAGTTGACAAATTAGTAACTGTCACAGTATTTCTTTCAAGAATTAGATCCTCATCAATAGAAAAATTAGCAATAATATCGGAAGGCTGAGTAATTTTAACAGAAATACTATCCTCACAATTATTATAATCTATTACCTCAAAATAATAGTCCCCCTCTGATAGATTTTCTACAATTAAAGAATCTGAATGCTGAAAAACAATGCCATTATCAAAGGCTCCATTAATATTGCTTAGCTGATAGTTATATGGTGCAACTCCATTTTCAAAGATAAGATTAATAATCCCATCATTTGATTCAAAACAACTTGAAGGAGTAACAATTGGAGTTAGCTGAATCCTTCCTGGCTCTCCTACTTTTTCACTAATTAATTTATCAGACAGACATCCATTAGCATCCTTAACCCATACATTATAGTTATCAGATAACAAATTAGTAAATATATTAGATGATTGAGAACTTATAACACCTAAAGATGATTCAATAAAATATGTAACATAGTTTGGTACTCCCCCATAAGCAGATAGAGTTATAGAACCTTGTGAATCTCCAAAACATAAATTATTAGAAATATCATCAACTTTTAAGGTAATAATTGAAGGCTCTTCAAAAATCACATCAATATCATCCTGACAATTATTAGCATCTGTAACTAGAACCGTGTAAGTTCCTGCAGGAACATTTGAAATAGTAGAGTCTGAACTTGATCCTACTGACCATGAGTATTGATAAGCTGGAGTACCACCAGAAACTGAAATTGAACCATACGCATCTGAGCTACCATTACATAAAGCATCAGAAGTTACAACAATAGATGATTGCAATGGATCTGGCTGAAAGACATTAACTGTATCAAAAGCTAAGCAACCATAATCATCATTTATACTTAAAACATAAGTACCAATTGTTAAATTAGATAATGAAGATGAACTTGCTCCATTATTCCAAGAATAATCATAAGTACCACTTCCTCCCAATACACTAATAAATATCTGGCCATCATCACTTTCATAACAACTTAAGTCAATAATACTGTCATTAACAACAATCTCATCTAATTCCATTATTGTGTAAGTATCCTTAATAAAGCATCCAAGTGCATCAGTGATTAAAATGTTATATGTATTGGCACTAAGTGAACTAAAATTACCTGTACTATTAACTAAACTATCATTAACAATTGATAAATTTGAATCTAACTCAAAAATTAAAGGGTATAATGTAGAGTCATTCATATAAAACATAATATCACCATTACTTGCACCATAACACAATGTATCGGACCCTAAGATAGAATCTATACTTAAAGGGTTATTAATATTTAGTGCTGTTATACTTATTGAATCAATAGGAAGAAAATTAGTAATTGAGGAACATCCATTCACATCTGTCAATGTTACTTTATAAATATCAGTAGTTAAACTATCAAGAATATATACTGAGTCAATGCTGCTGATACCGTCAGATGAAATACATCCACTACAATATTGAGCATAAGCAGTATATGACCCTGTTCTTGATGCATCAGAATTAATCCAACTAAAGACATAAGGACCTGACCCTCCCCTTACTTCATAACCAACATGTCCGTTATAAGAATACCCATAACAAGTTTCCTCTGATTCAAATCCGGACACTCTTCCATATAACTCTAATTGATCTGGAGCACTTGAAATAAAAGCAGAATCCTTAGAATAACAACCAGCACTATCAGATACAGTTACAAAATACATACCTTCTAATAAACTATCTACAAGTTGAGTATTACCAACAATAATAGGAGAAGAATCGGTCCAAACATAATCATAAACACCAATACCTCCATGGGCATATACTTGAATAGTTGCATCAGAACTGTCATGACAAGAGATTGATGTAACTAACAATGAATCAATATATAATGAATTATCCCCAACTGAGACTGTATCTTTAATAATACAATTATTACCGTCTAACACTTGTACTTCATAATCTCCAGGACATAAGCCACTAAATATACTATCAGAAACAATAGGTCCTTGGAAATAATTGACAGTGGAATTGATTCTATTAATATAATATTGATAGACCGTATCATTTAAAACCACTGAAGTATCATACACTCCTCCAATAGGTGAGTTTGGTAAACGAACAGTACCATTACAAGCCCCACCGTCAATAGCAAAACCATTATTTAAACAAAAAGCTGGAGTACTTAAAGGAGAATCATAAGAAATAACATCTGGCTCAATAATCTGAAAAGTATCAGATCTTCTAACGCAACCAGAAAAGCCTGAAGTAGACATTGCTTGGATACCGTAAATACCCGCATATAACTCATTATAATACACAGAAGTATCTGGAAAAGAGATTGAATCAACCGCAATTAATAAAGGATTAGCCGTATCAGAATAAAGCAATAATTCATAGCTGTAACAAGCATCAGGATATAAAACTTTTAAGGTAGCGTTTGTATCGCCAAAACAAACAATATCAGTATATGAATAAGACATATCCGTCACATAAGTATCATCAATTCTTAAATGCGTATTAGGACCAGAGCTACCATTAGTAATAAAAGTACTATAATCAACACTATCAACACAACCAAATTCATCTTCAACATAAATAGAATAATAACCTCTAGTTAATGAATCAAAATATGAAGAACTTTGAGATTTATTAAAACTAGTAAGATAAGATTGAGATGGCCAAACGGCATTATCAATTGTATAAGGATAAACATTATTAGCGGCTTCAATTGTAATTTGTATTGTATCAAATTCTAATGTATAGGTTAAATTAACCCCATCTCCTGGATTAATGTTTACTTGAATTGAACCATCATATCCACAACAAGTTTCTTTCACTTTAGTTAAAGGGAGTAACGTAAAAGGTACAACTTGATCAACTACAAAAGTTGATAAAGACACACAAGATGAGTCATCAGTTATTTCAATAAAATAAGTACCCGCAACTAAAGAATCAATAGAAATTGAAGCTGAAACTGGAGTTGAAGTAACACCCGATTCAATAACCGAAGGAATATTAAAAGGAATTGCTTTTGATAAAGTATAATTATAAAATCCTTGACCATTATCTAGTAATAAGTTAATCTCTCCGTCATTTCCTCTACAACTCTCTTTAATAATATTTGTGTCAATTATTGTAGTGTTTATAATTTGTTCAGCCATTAAAGGAAAATCCCAATACACCTTACACCCCAAAGCATCTTCAATATAAATACTATCATAAATTACACTGTGTGGAATATTAAAGGTGCCTGTAGAATTAATTGAAGACATAATACTATCACCATTAATGAAAAAAGATACAGGAAAGTTAGATACATTTATTGAATCTATGTCAATGGCTAATGTAGCTGAAGAAACACCGCAGAATTCATCTGTAGTAAATGCACCATTAATGCTTAGGTTAAACTCATCAATGATAAAAGGAGTAGATGAGTATCCAGGACTATTTAAACAAGATGATAAACCGATTCCATTGAAATATTGCAAACCTAAATTGTAAGTACCAGAAGAAAAATAGTCAACTGTAGAATCTCCAACTAACTGACCAGGAAGAGAGCCATCAATATAATAATAGTATGTTGCATTTGGGTCAGGAGTAAACAAATCAACGAATATTCTACTTGAATCTCCAGTACATAGATTATTACCATTAACTGCATCAACAATATAAATATCATTAATAATTGGCTCTAAAATTTCAAATTCAATTGTATCGACAGGACATGATGATAAAGTCAAAGAATCCAATCGAAAATGATAATTTCCAGCAGATAATCCCCATATTGAATCCATATTAGGAATCCCCAAAGGATTCCAAGCAGAATCATAAAACTGATAATCATTCCAACCATTCAAATAATTAATCTTCGCACTCCCTTCATTAGAACCTGGACAAATATTGTGAGTAATTGAACTATCAGCATTACAACTTTGTCTCAATCCCATAACTAATGAATATATTTCACTTTCACAATTATTAGGACTATTATCAGAAATTACAACTGAATAACTACCTTCACCTAAATTAGATAAACTATTAAGGGAAGAGTCTTGCAAAACATTACCTAAAGAATCATACCATATAAAATTATAAGGTACTACAAAACCACCTTGGATTACATTTAAAACAAAACTACCATCCAATAATCCTGTATCTGAAACTGAATTAATAATTGTATCAATTACAAATGGATCACCAGATCTATCTACTTGGTAAGGCATATTTAAAATACTACTATCAATACAGTTAGAGGCATCTTTAAATGTAATAAAATAATTACCCTTAATCAGATTATCAAAAAAGAATGAAGAATTGCTAATAATCGTGTCCTGATATAATAATGAGGGAACGTATCCTGGCATATATGGATTAGCAGTATCGAGACTAAATGTAAGGGGATAAACACCAAATGCATTAGAGATACTAATTTCACCGTCAAAAGAAAGATAACAAGTAACATTATTAGTATCTATATCACCCGCGTAACAACTACTTATTGCGGTTAAATTAAAGAGTGCATCATTATCACAACCAATACTGTCAGTAACTGTGATAATATATTGACCTGGAGCTAAATTATTAATATCTTCAGAAGAAGAGCCGTTATCCCATGAATAATCAAGAGATCCCGTTCCTCCACTAACAGAAATATCGATAGATCCATCATTAGAAGAAGGTGTTATAGGGTTACTAACAGTAATCACATTTATGTCTATGAATGGCGGATCAACTAAAGTAAATGACATAGTATCTAAAGTAGCTCCTGAAGAATTCAGTAAAGTAATTCCATAAGATCCAGAAGACAAAGATGAATGTGGAAAAATACTAGATGTAGTCAATAAGCTTGTACCAATTTGAGACCAAGCACCAGTAATTGAGTTAATCAAAGATATCGTCACCTTAACACTGTCAACAGGTATTGTTTGATTGATGAAGACTGTATCAGAGCCAGTAGCCCCACCAAAACATAAAGGATCATTATAAGATATACTTGAAATTAATGGTGTGATTGGAGCAGTAACATTAATTACACCAACCATTGCTGGAATATGCGGATCACACTGATAATTGTATGTGCCAGGCAGAGTAAAAACTTGAACAAAAGTCCATCCAGCAGAAACTCCTGTTAGATTAAAAAAGTTAGCTGGATTTGATGGAAATGTTAAAATAGTACCATTTACATTATGAAAACCACCAGTGTTAACAAAAGTTACTGAATCACCAATATTGATAGATAAATTAGATGGAGAGAAACCTGTTGCTCCAACTGTATTAACAGTATCATTGGTTGAATATCCAATTTGTGAAATAAAAAGTGAAGCTATTAAAGTAACTATAAAAAGTAATTGTTTTTTCATACAATAATTTAGTTTTAAAAAATTTGTTTTTTTAGAAGAAATCCCCCTAATTCGCAAAGATACAAAAATATTTTAAGCTCTTCTATATATACAGTAGATTAAACTGTACTTTTGAAAACCCAAAAAAATACCATGGAAGACTATTTACAAAAATTAAATCCAGAGCAAAAATTAGCCGCACAACACCTAAAAGGCCCCTTAATGGTGATTGCAGGTGCAGGTTCTGGTAAAACTAGAGTCCTTACTTACCGTATTGTACATTTGTTAAAAACAGGAGTTAACCCACATAATATATTATCATTAACCTTCACCAACAAAGCATCCAAAGAGATGCGAAAAAGAATAGAAACAATTGTTGGGCAAAGCAATGCAAGAAGCCTTTGGATGGGAACTTTCCACTCAGTATTTTCAAAAATATTACGATTTGAAGCTGAAAAATTAAACTACCCTTCCAATTTTACAATTTACGATACTGATGATTCTAAAAGCTTAGTAAGAAGTATTATAAAAGAACTAAATTTAGACAAAGATATTTACAAAGTTGGTGTTATCCGAAATAGGATTTCTTCTTTAAAAAATAACTTTATTACCCCAGAAGGATACTCTAATAAATCAGAATTAGTCCAAACTGATAAAATTGCAAAAAGAACAGAATTTGGAAGAATTTACCAAATGTATGTGCAGAGATGTGAAAAAGCGTCTGCTATGGATTTTGATGATTTACTATTAAAAACTTATCAATTACTGGACAACCATCCTGATGTACTATTAAAATATCAGGAAAAATTTAAATACATTTTGATTGATGAGTACCAAGACACCAATCACATACAATACCTGATAATTAAAAAGCTTGCAGCCCTTAACGAAAACATTTGTATTGTTGGTGATGACGCACAAAGTATATATGCTTTTAGAGGAGCAAATATTCAGAATATTCTTAACTTTAAGTTAGATTATCCTGACTTCAAAACTTACAAACTAGAGCAGAATTATCGCTCTACCTCCACAATTGTTGAGGCGGCTAATAGCATCATAAAAAATAATGAAAAGCAACTGGAGAAAAATATCTGGACCAACAACAGTAAGGGAGAGAAAATAATTGTTTGCAAAACAGGTTCAGACAATGATGAAGGAAGATTGATTGCAAACACAATTGGCGATATTGAATTGCGCGAACAAGTTCAGCATAAAGAGTTTGCAATTTTATACAGAACAAATGCTCAATCTAGAGCATTTGAAGAATCATTAAGAAAAAGAAACATAGCTTACAAAATTTATGGGGGACTTTCATTTTACCAAAGAAAGGAAATAAAAGATTTACTGGCTTATTATCGTTTAGCAATTAACCCTAATGATGAGGAGGCTTTTAAGCGGATTATAAATTACCCAACAAGAGGAATTGGCGCTACAACCATTCAAAGGCTAAATGTTTTTGCAAACGAACACGAAAAAAGTATTTGGGAGGTCATAAATCATTTAGATGAGACTGAAATTAACATCAATAAAGGCACGCAAACTAAACTTAAAGAATTCGCCCTTATGATTAATAGTTTCATCATAAACACAAGAAAAAAAGAAGCCTATATTGTTGCGGAGGAAATTGCAAAACAAACCGGATTATTTAACGATCTATACTCTGATAAATCACCTGAAGGAGTCAGTAGATTTGAGAACATTCAGGAACTGCTAAATGGAATAAAAGATTTTAGTGAAACGGCTGAAAAAGGAGTTAATAAATTACCTGACTTCATGGAAGATGTTGCCTTACTAACTGACCAAGACAAAGAAACTGAGGAAGATTTTAATAAAGTGACATTAATGACTGTTCATGCTGCAAAAGGACTAGAATTTCCTTATGTATTTGTCGTAGGGCTAGAAGAAAATCTTTTTCCAAGCATGATGAGTGGAGAAAGTCAAGAAAATTTAGAAGAAGAAAGGCGTCTTTTCTATGTTGCAATAACAAGAGCCGAGAAAAGATTATTCTTATCTTTTGCCTCTTCTCGCTTTAAGTGGGGACAATATACGGATTGTGAACCTAGTCGATTTATTAGCGAACTGGACGAAAGATTTTTGGAAAAACATGAAATTACACCAAAAAACAAGAACGATTCTAGTCCTCATAAAATTTATGCTAAAACTAAGTTTAAGAAAAAAGAATACTCTGCTCCTACCAAAAAGTTTTTACCCCCTAAAAACTTGACAAATGTCAATAGGGCAACGAACATTAGTATTAACGCAAGCGATCTTAGTAAAATACAAGCTGGAATGAAAGTAAAACACGCCCGATTTGGAGAGGGTAAAGTATTGACTATATCAGGAAATGGAGCTGACAAAAAAGCAGGAGTATTTTTCAGTGGCATTGGATTAAAACAATTACTTTTAAAATTCGCTAAGTTGGAGCTATTAAAATAATCATTATATTTGAAAACTATTATGACACGCACTTCACTTATTTTTCTCCTCTTACTTCCCTTTTGTATTTATAGCCAAAACTATAAAACAGAAATTGATAGCTTAAATTCAAAAGCAAGTCAATATATCCATATTAATTTAGATTCTTCTTATATATTTTCTGAAAAAGCAATTCAAAAATCACAAAAAGAGGACTATCAAAAAGGAGAAATGGAAGGTCAGTATCAAAAAGGAAGAGCTTTGTTCGACCAAGCAAGACGAACACTCTCTATGGATGCAGGAGAACAGTCACTAGCTATTGCTAAAAAGATAAACAGCTATTATGGGCAACAGAATGCACTCAATCTTATTGGGAAAATTCAGAATCATGCTAAGCAATATGATGAAGGAATCAAAACGGTAAGAAAAAATTTAAAGCTAGCTACAGCAGAAAATGATTCTATGCAGATGGCTTTAACTATTAATTTTTTAGGGATTTTTAAAAATAAATTAGGCGAAAAAGATTCTGCATTACACTTTACAATGCAATCCATTAAAATTAACAAAAAACTTAATGCACAAAAAGCATTAGCCTACAACTATAATTCTTTAGGGATTCATCATTATCAAAATAGAAATTTAGATTCTTCTTTCTTCTATTTCAGAACAGCTTTAAAAATTAGGACAAATTTAAAACTACCAAATCAATCAATAGAAGCTTACAACAATCTTGGTTATGTTTTCTTATTGGAAAAGATGCCTGATTCTGCAATTGTATACTTTCAAAAATGCATACAAATATGTCTAGAATATGGGAAAAAAAACAACCTAGCAGTTGCCTATAAAAACATTGCTGAAGCCTATGAATTAATCAACAATCATAAACTAGCATTAGCTGCTCTAAAAAAAGCTATCCCAATTAACGATAGCTTAATGAATATTAAACAAACAGAATTACTAATAACAGCTCAGAAACAAAAAAATCAAGAACTAATAATACAGCACGATAAAGTTAAAAAACAGAAAGAGAAACAACAAATTTTAATTTTCATATTACTTGCATCATTCCTTATAACGATAATAGTATATCGCGGATTACATAAAAGACGGATTGAGAATGCAGTCCTTATGCAAAAAAATAAAGCTTCAAAAGCAATTATTGAAGAACAGGAAAAAATTAAAGAAAAAATTGCTCAAGAATTACATGATGGTGTCGGTGGTTCATTAGCTGGAATAAAACTCAGCTTATCCAACATCCAAAATGAAATCAAATGCCCTAAGCTATTTTTAGAAATTGACAATATAGAATATATATATAATGAAATACGAGATATTTCACACAACCTAACTCCAGTTTACTTTCATAAAGAAAAATTTAAGGTCACTATTGATAATTATTTAAACCGAATGTTTCCTAATTTAAAGATTGGCATTTGTTTTCAATGCTATCCTGAAAAAGAAATAAGTAAATTAAGCTACAATAAAAAAATATATATTTACAGAATAATTCAAGAGCTTTCCACTAATATTCAAAAACATGCAAATGCCACTAATGTAAATATTCACTTAATCGGACATCAAAACCACCTCATTATTATGGCTGAAGATAATGGAATAGGTTTTGACGAAAAAACAATAAAGAGAGGAATAGGACTCAACAATATAAAAAGAAGAGTAACACTCTATGACGGGAAAATGAAGATTGATTCAAAAAAAGGAAATGGAACTACAATAATCATAGAGATCCCTTACGAAAAAAAATGAGTATAATAGCTGAAAAAAAAGTCATTATTATTGATGATCATAAACTATTCACTAACGGACTTTCTTCAATTTTAGAAAGCATTGGACTAAGGGTTATGTCAACTTTTGAGAGTGGTAAAAAAGCTGTTCTTTATTTACATAACAATGAAATTGATATTGTTTTTTCCGACATCAATATGCCAGAGATGGATGGATTAAAATTGTGCAAAAGATTAAAAAGAGATCAAATTAAGGCTAAGATAATCATGCTAAGCATGTATGAAGACCCTAACATTATAAAAGAAGCTTTTGATTGTGGGGCAAGCGCATACCTAAGTAAAAATACTGAGAAAGAAGAAATTATTAAAGCAGTAGAAAAAATTCTTGACAATAAACAATATGTAAATAAACACCTGCTAAAAAAGAAAGAACGAGTACAGGAAGAAGATGAGTTTACACTTAAATATAAATTAACTCTCAGAGAAAGAGAGGTGTTACAGCTAATGCTAGATGAAGCCAGCAATAAACAGATAGGAGAAACCCTAAACATTAGCACACGGACAGTTGAAACTCATAGAAAAAATATAATGCTAAAGCTTGACGTTAAAAATAATATCGGACTTATCAAAAAAGCGCTAAGCTTTCAGCTCTTTAAACGCGAGAGTTAACAATCAAAATTACATAAGCATTAATAAATATGAATGTAGAAAAGGATAATTCTGACAAAAGCAAAACAATCAATATTATAATTGCTGATGACCACACAATTTTCTTAGAAGGAATAACAGCACTTATTAGTAGTGAATATATTAATGTCATAGCAAATTGCAAAAATGGGCAAGAAGTTTTAGATTTTCTAAAAGCACAATACGTTGACTTAGTAATATCAGACATTAACATGCCAGTAATGGACGGAATTACATTAGTAAAAAAAATAAAAAAACTATATCCAAAGACTAAAATAATGATGCTCAGCATGTATGAAGAAAGACACATTATTAATAAGGCAATAAAAGCAGGAGCTAACGGATACATGAGTAAAAATTCAGGGAAAAAGGACATACTCAATGCTATTGAAAGTTGTATGAGAGGCGAAAAAGCAATCTTTACAAGACAGAGTAAATTCACTCAAAAGAGCATCCAAAACACTGACAAATCAATAAAAGAAATTTCGTTAACCAACAGGGAAAAACAGGTTCTCAAACTAATCACTCAGGAAGCATCTAACTCAGATATTGCTTTATCTTTAAACATAAGTAAGCGTACTGTTGAAACACATAAAAAAAATATAGCTTTAAAATTAGGGGCAACAAACACAATCGGATTAATTAAGATAGCCTTAAAAGTAAAATTTTAAAAATTTAGAAATCTAATTTATAACTATTTTTACACGTACCCAGCTAATTATAAATAATTTACTAAAAATACAATACGAATTTCACTTATTGGTGATTACGTATAGTTTAAATCTAAAACACCCTCTGTACTTGTAATATGATATTTAAAATGATAAACGTATTCGGACAAGCATCTTTATTTTTACACACAACAGTAACAAAGTATAAATCTTAATAGCTAGAGCAGAAGTTTTTTATTTATTTATTTTGATTATTCTTATTTGTTTATCACTTACAATAGTGATGTTATTATAGAATTTTCACTCAGTATATTCTTAACCAAAAGTTTAGATTTCTTGGGATATTAGGGGGCGGTTTCTAACATGTTCCGCCCTCTTTTTTCGACTTATATGTCTCTTAAATATTTCCTGCAATTATTTTCATCAATCTTTAACTGACTTTTCAAATCTTCTAAAGAATCAAATTGTTTTTCATCTCTAATTCGTTTTAAAAACTCGACTTTTATCTCGGAATCATAAACATCAGCTGTAAAATCAAAAATATGCACTTCTACTGAATGTTTATCCTCATTCAAAGTTGGTTTTTTTCCAACATTTAGCATGCCAAAATATTGCTTGTTTGCCAATATTACCTTCACTACATACACCCCATCACCTGGCAATAATTTCCATTTATTTTCGATCAGAATATTAGCAGTCGGATAGGCTAATGTTCGGCCAATTTTATTCCCTTGGACTACAACACCATTAATAGGATAATTATACCCCAAATAAGTGTTAGCTTTCTCTATATCTCCAGCAGACAATAAATTCCTTATTTTTGTTGAACTAACAGTAACTTCCGCCTCATCTTGTGGTGGAATTTGTTCTAATTTAAAATTATATAGCTCCGAAAACTCTATCAATTCATCATAAGACCCCTCTCTATTCCTTCCAAAATGATGATCATAACCAACAACCAAATGTTTCATTTTCAATTTATTTACTAATAAATCTCTAATGAAATTAACTGATTTTGTTCTTGAAAAATCTTTAGTAAACTCCTGAACAACAAAATGCTTTATTCCTGATTTTTCTAATTCTTTTATTTTTTCCTCAATTGTATTTAACAATTTCAGTTTCTGATCCTCAGGCTGCAAAACATGCCTTGGATGAGGATAAAAAGTAAGTAAAACACTTTCTCCACCTTCCTTTTTAGCAATTTCATTCATGCGTTTTAAGACATATTTATGTCCTTTATGTACACCATCAAAAGTACCTAAAGTTAATACTGACTTAATATCTGATGGAAACTGATCTATTGAATGATAAACTTTCACTTATTTATTAATTTTAGGTATGTTGAAAAAGTGTTCAAAATTAACAATTAATTTAAACCGATTAATATTAGCACAATACAATTTAAAAATAGTAATTTTGCACCCGATTTAAATTAAGTATTTTAACGACTTTAAAAGATATAAAAATGTCAACAAACACGGGGAAAGTATCACAAATTATTGGGCCTGTAATTGATGTTTCATTTGAAAACAATGAAGCTGGATTACCTAACATCTATGATTCATTAGAAATCACAAGAGCTGATGGAACGAAATTAGTATTAGAGTGTCAACAACATATTGGTGAAGATACAGTAAGAGCAATTGCTATGGAAACTACTGATGGTATTAGTAGAGGAACTACAGTAGTTGCAACAGGATCACCTATTAAAATGCCTATTGGAGAACAAATTAAAGGGAGAGTTTTTAATGTAATAGGAGATGCTATTGATGGAATGACAAACTTAGACCGTACTAACGGACTACCAATTCACAGAGATCCACCTAGATTTGAGGATTTATCAACTGCTACTGAGGTATTATTTACAGGTATCAAAGTTATTGACTTAATTGAGCCTTATGCAAAAGGAGGTAAAATTGGTTTATTTGGAGGGGCTGGTGTAGGGAAAACAGTTCTTATCCAAGAATTAATTAATAATATAGCAAAAGGACACGGTGGACTTTCAGTATTTGCAGGAGTAGGTGAAAGAACACGTGAAGGAAATGATTTATTAAGAGAGATGTTAGAATCAGAAATCATCAATTATGGTGAAGATTTTAACAAATCAATGGAAGAAGGAGGATGGGATTTATCGAAAGTTGATAAATCAAAATTAGGAGATTCAAAAGCAACATTTGTTTTCGGACAAATGAACGAACCACCTGGAGCAAGAGCAAGAGTTGCACTTTCAGGACTTACTATTGCTGAATACTTTAGAGATGGAGAAGGAGATGGTAAAGGAAAAGATGTATTATTCTTTGTTGATAATATTTTCCGTTTTACTCAAGCAGGATCTGAGGTTTCTGCATTGCTAGGTCGTATGCCTTCAGCTGTAGGCTACCAGCCAACATTAGCAACTGAAATGGGAACAATGCAAGAACGTATTACTTCTACTAAAAACGGATCCATTACTTCTGTACAAGCAGTATATGTACCAGCTGATGATTTAACTGACCCTGCTCCTGCTACAACATTTGCTCATTTAGATGCAACAACTGTACTTTCAAGAAAAATTGCTGAATTAGGTATCTATCCTGCAGTTGATCCATTGGATTCAACTTCAAGAATTTTATCTCCTGAAGTAGTTGGTCATGAGCATTATAAATGTGCACAGGACGTAAAAGAGTTACTACAGAGATATAAAGAATTACAAGATATTATTGCAATTTTAGGTATGGATGAGTTATCTGATGAAGATAAATTAGCTGTACACAGAGCAAGAAGAGTACAAAGATTCTTATCACAACCCTTCCATGTTGCTGAGCAGTTTACGGGCCTAAAAGGATGTTTAGTTGATATTGCAGATACTATTAAAGGATTCAACATGATTATGGATGGTAAAGTGGATCAATATCCTGAAGCAGCATTTAACCTTGTAGGTTCAATTGATGAAGCAATTGAAAAAGGAGAAAAAATGTTAGCTGACGTTAAATAATTAAAGCATGATATTAGAAATAATAACACCAGAAAAAGAAGTTTTTAACGGAGAGGTTACTTCTGTAAAATTCCCTGGAAAATCAGGTGACTTTGAAGTGCTAAATAATCACGCTTCTATTATTTCAACTTTAACAAGTGGAAATATAAGAGTGATTACTATTGAAGATAAAACTGAAAACTTCACAATAAATGGTGGCGTAATTGAAATGAAACAAAACAAAATTATTGTTTTAGCTGATTAATTTACAAGCATAAAATTTAGAAAGAGGATTACATTGTAGTCCTCTTTTTTTTATGTTATTTTTGAAAAATGAAAAATTACTTTTTTATAATCCTTATTTACAGCATTCTTTTAAGCTCTTGTTTGCCAAAACAAAAATTTGAATTACAAGAGGGTGATTTGTTGTTTCAAGATTTAGATTCATCTCCTCTTTGTGATGCGATTGAACTGGTAACACCAGGATACAAAGACGCTAATTTTTCACATATTGGTTTATTAGTTTTAGACAATGATACACTTAAAGTTTTAGAAGCTATTGCTCCAAAAGTTGTTTTAACAGACGTAAAATCATTCTTTAATCGCTCTTATGATACAGAAGGTAGGTCTAAAATATTAGCAGGAAGATTGAAAGATGAATTTCAACATACAATTAAAGATGCAATTATTTATGCTAAAAGCAAGATTGGAATAAAGTATGATGAAGTATTCTTAATGAATAACAACTCATACTACTGTTCCGAACTAATCTTTGAAGCATTTGAAAAAGATTCTATTTTCAAACTAAAGCCAATGACTTTCCTTCATCCAGAAACTAATGACACTCTAACTGTTTGGAAGGATTACTATTCAGAATTAGGCATTAAAATTCCACAAAACGAACCAGGAATTAACCCTGGAATCATGTCCTTATCTGACAAAATTGAGATCATCTATTCTTATGGAACACCTGATGGAATGAAACAATAGCAATCCCTACTTCTTATTTATAAATAATAATACATTTGCCGAAAATCTGGCATACAAATAATCAGCTACGACTAAATATAACTAAAACATCAAAATGAAAAAAATAACATTAATTACACTTACAATAGCACTTGCAATATGTAATTTAAAAGCTCAAAATTCACTCAAAAAAACTCTAGATGAAGTTATTGTATCTGCAAATAGAGCGCAAAGCCAGGGGAACATTACTAATGTTCAAATAATCGGCTTGGAAGAGATTGAAAATGCACCTGTACAAACTATTGAAGATTTATTGGAATACGCAATGAATGTTGATGTAAGGCAAAGAGGAGGTCAAGGAGTTCAAGCAGATATTAGCATGAGAGGAGGTACTTTTGAACAAGTACTTGTCATGTTAAATGGCATTAAATTAAATGATCCTCAAACAGGACATCATACCATGGATTTACCTGTAAGTTTAGAACAAATTGAAAGGATTGAAATAATCACTGGTGGAGCAAGTAGAGTTTTCGGGAATTATGCCTATACAGGAGCTATAAATATTATTACAAAATCAGAAATGGCTAATTCTATTAGCATTAGTGGCGGGGAAAATGCATTTCAAAGTGGAGGTATTAATTACCATACTTCTACTGGAAATCTGAAACACAATATTTCAATAAATCAAAAAGAAAGTGATGGATATATTGAGGGGATGGACTACAAAATAAAAAATTACTATTACCAAGCAAAAACAAATATTGATGGAATAAATACACTCTTTAATGCAGGCTATACTAACAAGGAGTTTGGAGCGTTTAGTTTTTATACACCAAAATATCCTAATCAATTTGAAAAAACAAAAACTACTTTCGCATCATTACAACTAAGAAAAGAAGGAAAGATAACTTTGGATAATAAAATATCATGGAGAAAACATAATGATGAGTTTATCTTGTTTAGAGAAAATCCATCTTGGTATCACAACTTTCATGAAACAAATGTATTTAGTATGGATATGAATGTGATACA
>CATEYX010000080.1 GCA_949511925.1 Cryomorphaceae bacterium
GTAAGCGAAAATTATGCAATTGCTATTTCCTTACTCCACCGAAAATCAGCTATTGGTATTCAGCTGAATAAAAACAACCATAATGGAATTTTGAAATGGAAAGGATTTAATTATAAAACAGTTAGTATTAATGATTTTCCAAATCATATCCCTATTGAAGTTGGGGACACCATAAGTACGAATAGTCATAGTATTATTTTTTCTGAAGGCGTAAATATTGGGGCAGTAAAAAGTATTCAGAAAAATAAAGATGATGGTTTTTATGATGTTAGTGTTCAACTTTTTGAAGATTTCAATCAGTTAAACTATGTATACATCATCCATTCTCAAGCTGCTGAAGAACAATTGATATTAGAAAAAAAAATTACAGAAAATGAATAAATATTTTGCAAAATACCTATTTCTACTTCCTGTATATGTTTTACTACAAGCACTAGTACTTAATCAGATACTGTTTTCGGCATATATTAATCCTTTTTTATATGTAATTCTAATCATTAGTTTACCCTTAAAAACACCCAAGTGGTTTTTACTTATTTATGCTTTCTTACTTGGTTTTTTCATTGATCTTTTTTCAGGCAGTTTAGGATTTCATTCAACAGCAACTATACTTATTGCTTTTTTTAAACCCTTCATTAGTAAGATAACGATACCCCATAACATACTAGGAGATACAGATGAGATTACACTGAAGAAGATAGGAAACAAAGCCTTTATTACTTTTTCACTATTCCTTATCCTTATCCATAATAGCTGTTTGTTTATTATCGAACACCTTAATTTCAATCTGGCTATTGCAGGAAAAATATTGGCTAGCTCCATTGTTACATTAATCATTGTACTTATTGCACAATTGTTTCATCAAAAAAAATAATGAAAGTCTATAAAAACAGACATAAAATTATTGTTGCTATATTTCTGTTAATTACCATTACTTTCATCACTAAATTATTTTACATTCAAGTAATGAATGATAATTATAAATTTTCTGCTAACAATAATGTATTGCGATATGAAGTACAGCAAGCGGTAAGAGGATTAATCTATGACAGAGACAGTAACCTTATTGTTGCCAATGTTCCTGCTTACGACTTAATGATTATCCCCAGAGAGTTAAAAGAACAAGAAATTGACACTTTAGCTTTTTGTAATTTGATTAGCATCAGCAAAGAAGAATACATAGAAAAATACAAAAAAGCTGCTGACTATTCTGGCTATAAAGAAAGTGTATTCATCAAACACATCAACCTAAAAAACTCTAGCACATTATCCGAAAAGCTTTTTCAATTTCCTGGTTTTTACTTAAGAAAGATTACCATGCGAGATTACCCAAGTAATGTAGCTACTCATTTGATAGGTTATCTGGGAGAAGTAAATTTAAAAAAAACAAAGGAAGACCCTTACTATACCAAAGGAGATTTGACAGGAGTTAGTGGAGTGGAAGCTGCCTATGAAAAACAACTAAGAGGAACTAAAGGAATGGCTATAAAATTGGTTGATGTACATAACCGTGACCAAGGAAAATTCCAAGAAGGGAAGTTTGACACCTTACCAATTGCTGGGAGCACTTTAATTTCAACTATTGATATTGAGTTGCAAGAATATGGTGAACAGCTAATGAAAAATAAGATTGGAGCTATTGTAGCAATTGAACCATCAACAGGAGAAATTCTTGCTTTGGTTTCTGCACCTACTTACAATCCCAACTTATTAATTGGGCGAAAACGATCAGCAAATTATAGCATTTTATCTAAGGATGAAAAAAAACCTCTATTTAATAGAGCACTCCAAGGAACCTACCCTCCTGGTTCAACTTTCAAATTGATTACCGGACTTATTGCTTTACAAGAAGGAGCAATATCCAAAAATACTCTATTTTCCTGTACTGATGGTTACGACTATGGAAATGATAAAAAAGTAGGTTGCCACCCTCATAAATCACCTGTTAGGTTAATAAACGGAATTGAAATTTCATGTAACACTTATTTTTGTAATATATACGAAAAGTATTTTAATCGTTTTGGCTCTACCATTGAGGCCTATGATAATTGGTACAGTCACGTATCAAGCTTTGGCGTAGGAAACTTCATGAATAATGACTTTATAACAGGAAGCCCAGGGAAATTACCAAAATCAACTTATTTTAACACTTTATACAGAGGAAGTTGGAATGCCAACACTATTATATCAATGGCAATTGGGCAAGGAGAATTACTACTTACTCCTATACAAATGGCAAACATGACCGCTATACTTGCCAACAAAGGGTTTTATTACACACCACACATTATCAAAAGTATTTCAGGAGAACAAACTATTGATAGTAACTATACAACTAAGAAATATTGTAGCATTGACAAACAACATTTCATTCCAATAGTCAATGGTATGGAGCAAGTCGTTTACGGAGAAGAAGGAACTGCAAAATATTGTAAAATTCCTAACTATGAAATATGTGGGAAAACAGGAACAGCACAAAATCCTCATGGAGAGGACCATTCTATATTTATTGCTTTTGCACCCAAAGAAAACCCAGCAATTGCAATAGCTGTTTATGTTGAAAATGGAGGATGGGGATCAACATGGGCTGCTCCTATTGCATCCTTAATGATAGAAAAATACCTAAATAGAGAAACAACAAATAAAGCCCAAGAAACTTTTATCCTAAATGGAAATTTAATAGATAAGTAATGAGAGCTGCAAAAAATATATTCGCCAACATTGACAAAGTAAGTATTGTACTTTATGCATTGCTTATGCTTTTTGGGTGGATAAATATTTATGCTTCACAATACAATGATGACTCGGCAATGGTAATTGACTTTAGTAGCCGATATGGGAAACAACTTTTTTTCATTTGTATTTCTTCTTTTGTTGCTTTTTTAATACTAATTATCGATTGGAAATTCTTTTACTCCCTTTCTTACATCTTCTATGTCGCAATTATCCTACTGCTAATTGGAGTGCTTTTTAAAGGAGGAATTACCGGTGGAGCTACATCCTGGTTCGAGTTTGGAAATTTTAAATTCCAACCTTCAGAATTTGCAAAGTTTACCACCGCACTTGCACTTGCAAAATATTATAATAACCTTAATACTAAAAGGAAATCATTACGCGAAAAGCTGAATACCTATGCTATAATTATACTTCCGTTTTTATTGATTATACTGCAAAATGACCTTGGTACAGCCTTAGTTTATGCTGGCTTTGTACTCGTATTATATCGTGAAGGGCTTTCAGGAAACATACTCATATTCGGATTAATTATTGCCATTCTATTTGTGGTTACCTTATTAGTTGAAAAGACAATTCTAATTCCTTTTTTAGCAGGAATTGCATTAATTATATTTTTGCTTTCAAGAAGGAAAAAGAAAGAACTATTACTTATAATGGGTATACTAGTAACCTCTATATCTTTTATTTTTAGTGTTGATTATATATTCAATGATGTGATGGCTCCACATCACAGAAAAAGAATAGATATTTTATTAGGAAAAGAGTTTGACCCTCATGGTGCAGGATACAACCTTATCCAATCAAAAATTGCGATTGGCTCAGGAGGGTTTAGTGGAAAAGGTTTTTTAAACGGAACACAAACCCGATTTGATTTTGTACCCGAACAAAGTACCGATTTTATCTTTTGTACTATTGGAGAGGAATGGGGCTTTCTTGGTAGTTTTTTCTTTATCTCTTTATTCCTAGGACTGCTTTTTAGAGTGCTTTTCCTTGCCGAAAGACAAAGATCAAACTTCAGTAGGATTTATGGCTATAGTGTCGCCACTATCCTTTTTATGCACTTTGTTATTAATATAGGAATGACCATTGGCTTATTACCTGTAATTGGAATACCATTGCCTTATATAAGTTATGGCGGCTCTTCCTTACTAGGCTTTACGATCCTATTATTTATCTTTCTTAATTTGGATTCTTACCGTTTACAGATTTTGAGATAAAAAATGCCCAGCCTTTCGACTAAGCTTTCTATTTTAGTTTTAAAACTGACTAGTTGAAATCTGAACGATTATCTTTTACATCAGCTTCAGTGTTTAATACTTTGTAAGCTGCTCCATTAGCATAAGCAGCAACTCCTTTTTTAACTTCTTGTTTTTGTTGAGTAAAGTCACCTGTAGTCTTTTCTTTATCCTTAGCTGTAACCTCTACTAAATAAACAGCATTAGCTCCTGCAATAGGATTAGAAACAGAACCAACAGCAGTACCAAAAATAGAACCCACTAACTCTGGCTCGTAACCAATACCTTGCAGGCTTAAGTTTGCCAAATTAGCTCTTTGTGCATTCACAACAGTTTGCCCATTGTTGTTAGCAATAGCAGCTAAATCAGCTCCCTTTATATTAGCAGTAATGTAGTCTGCTTTTTTATCCTTCACTAATAAAGCAGAAATTTGTTCTTTAATATCTTCTAAAGGAACATTTCCCTTAATATGTTCTTTTGTTAAGTAAGCAACAACATAAGAGTTCTCAAATTGGAATACTTCAGAGACAGTTTCTTCATCAGCAGTATTCATCCATCTTACCATTTCTCTTGAGTTTGGCAAACCAACAATACTTTGCTTGTCAGCAGTTACTTTACTATCGCTTCTTTTTACTAAATTTTGCTGCGCAACTAAAGAATCGAAAGCAATTCCTTCATTTAATATTTTTCCTGCAAACTGAGCTGCTTCAGAGTAATATGTATTATATGTTTCAGTACTTGGCTCAACATTTCTGTCGATAAAAGCAATCTTTACTTTACGTACAGCTCTACTTGTTTTTGTTATCTCAATAAGATGAACACCAAATTGAGAAGTGACCACACTTAAATCACCTCTTTTAGAAGTAAAACAAGCTTCATTAAATTCATCAACCATTGCGCCCTCCGAGAACCAACCTAAGTCACCTCCTTTAATAGCTGAACCTTTATCGTCAGAATTCCTTTGTGCTAAATCACCAAAGTCAGTACCCGCCTGAACTTGTGCTTTTATTGCTTCAATTCTTATATTTACAGAATCCAAATTCATAGTTTCATTAGGAGTTATTAGGATATGACGCGCCTCAACTGAATCAGGACGATCTTGAGCAATTGCTAACTTAGCAATACGATAAACTCCTTGATTAGCTAGGTAAGGTCCTATAACAGCACCTTGTTCAGCATCAAATAATTCTTCCCAATTCTTATCTGCTAAACCTTCTTTATTAGTAAAAGTAAAACGTGCTGAAGTGTTATCAGAATTTCTTCTAGCAATTAAATCATAATCTTCAAAAATAGTAAAGTCATCTTTTAAATCGGAAATAGCTAATTTAGTAGTTGCATCATCTTCCGCTGAAGGAATAACTGTAAATACTACAAAGTCAACATTCTTTGATGCATCCTGCTCATAATCTGATTTATTGTCAGCATAATAGTTTGCTAACTCACTTTCAGTTGGCTCCACCATACTATCAACTACTGAAGAAAAAGGAAGAGCTACATAGTTAAAAGTAATATTTTGTGAATTTTCGTTAAAGTTCAGTCTTGCTTCTTCACTCGTTACATACATAGCATTAGAAACTAGTGAGTTGTACTTTGAAGTTTTAATTAAGCCAATTAAGTATTTTTGGAAACCTACCCATCTTGATCTTGCCTCTCCTGTTGGATCTTGGTCAATTTGTTTTAAGTAGCCCAATACTTTTGTTCTATCGAACTGACCAGTTGCTTGGTTTTGAAAAGTAGGAACTTTTGAAATTTCAGGATGTACATTTAAACCCTGTAATAACTCAAAGAATTCATCATCAGAAACATCAATTCCTAATTTAGCAAATTCATTGTTCATAATTAAATCCCTTACATACTGATCCCATATTTGAGATCGGATTTGTGCAGTAGTCGTTTGGTTAAGTACGCCTTGTTGATTCTGAGATTTCCAGTTTTCAATTCCTTCCTCCACCTTTACTTCATAAGCTTGACGCATTACATCTTCACCTAACACCTCACCTACATAAATACTAGCACCTCCTCTAGAGTCTAGAGATGACATAAAGTCACCTAAAATGAAGGCTAGCATTGCTACGCCAATTACCGTTAATAATAATCCTGATCTATTTCTAATTTTTCCTAGTGTTGCCATTCTTGTTTTATTTTATTGAAGTTGGCGAATATACAATTGTTATTTAAGAAATGAAAATAGAAA
>CATEYX010000081.1 GCA_949511925.1 Cryomorphaceae bacterium
GCTAATAAGTTGAAAAATGAATTGGGTTGGTCACCTTCCTTACAATTTGAAGAAGGATTGGTAAAAACTATTTCTTGGTATTTAGCTAATGAAAAATGGATGGACAATATTACTTCTGGAGATTATCAAAAATATTACGAACAACAATACAATTAAATGATGTTAAATTGGTTTTCTAAAAAGAAAGAAAAGGAGTGTGAGCCACTTAATTTCTCTGTTTTAAAAACAGATATTCATTCCCATTTTATTCCAGGAATTGATGATGGTTCTCCTGACATGGAAACGACAATAGCACTAATAGAAAAAATGCAGGCTTTGGGTTTTGAAAAGATAATTACTAGTCCTCATGTGATGAGTGATTTTTATCAAAATTCTTCAGAAATAATCTTGAATGGACTCGCTGATGTCCGTAAAGAATTGAGAGTGAGAAACATTAATATGGAGATTGAAGCGGTAGCTGAGTACTATATTGATTATGAGTTTGAACAGAAAATAGGTAAGGAAAAATTTCTAACTTTTGGTGATAATTATATTTTGGTGGAGCTTTCATTTATGCAAGCGCCAAGAAATCTTTTTGAGATTATTTTTAAACTACAATTAGAAGGATACAGAGTGGTATTGGCTCATCCTGAAAGGTATAATTATTATACAATGAAAGATTATGAAGAATTTTTAAGCAGAGGGGTTATTTTGCAGATTAATTTTCTTTCGTTAATTGGTTATTATTCTCCTCAGGTAAAGAAAAAAACCGAATCTTTAATTAATGCAGATATGGTAAGGCTGGTAGGTACTGATTGTCATAATATGAATCATGCTGAACTTTACAAAAAATGCCAAACTCGAAAAGCCTGGCATGATTTAGTAAATAGTGGAAAACTATTAAACGCTAATTTATAAAGTAGCGCTTTGTGTTTCTAGTTTTCTATCCACTTTTTTAAATAAACCTTGTAATACTTTTCCAGGACCTACTTCAGTTACTGAGGATAATCCATCAGCAATCATTTGTTGCATAGTTTGTGTCCAAAGTACAGATGCGGTAAGTTGTTTTTTTAAATTTTCTTTAATTTCTTCAGGATTAGTAATAGCTGTTGCTGTTACATTCTGGTAGATAGGACAAATTCCTTCAGTAAAATTAGTTTCGTCAATTGCTTGTTCTAATTCTGCTCTTGCAGGTTCCATAAGTGGAGAGTGAAACGCGCCACCAACAGGTAATTTAATTGCTCTTCTTGCTCCAGCTTCTGTTAATTTTTCACAAGCAATATCTATTCCTTCATTACTGCCTGAGATTACCAATTGCCCCGGGCAGTTATAGTTTGCAGGAACAACAACTTCTTTAATTTCTTTACAGATATTTTCTACTACTTCATTTTCTAATCCTAAAACAGCTGCCATAGTTGATGGGTTTTGCTCACAAGCTTTTTGCATAGCTATTGCTCTTTTGGATACTAATTTTAATCCATCTTCAAAGGATAAATAGCCAGCAGACACTAAAGCAGAGAATTCACCTAAAGAATGCCCTGCAATCATTTCAGCCTGAAAGGTGTTGCCTAATACTTTTGCTAAAATTACAGAATGTAAGAAAATTGCAGGTTGGGTTACTTTTGTTTGTTTTAGCGCTTCAGTATCTTCTCCAAACATAATATCGGTAATGGAGAATCCTAAAATTTCATTAGCTTTTTCAAATACTTGCTTTGCATCAGCTGATGCTTGATAAAGCTCTTTTCCCATTCCAGGAAATTGAGCACCTTGCCCAGGAAACACATATGCTTTCATAGTTTAGTTTTTTAGTTTTTAGCTTTAGTCTGAAATTTAATATTTCAGGACTAAGATCTATTTTATCAAATTCATAAACTCTGCTCTTGTTTTTTCATCAGACATAAAGATGCCCGAAAAAGCAGATGTTGTTGTAGAGGAATGTTGTTTCTGTACACCCCTCATTTGCATGCAAAGGTGTTGCGCTTCAATAACTATTGCAACCCCTTTAGGATTTAAAGTATCTTGTAAGCAATCCTTTATTTGGTCAGTTAACCGTTCTTGCACTTGCAGTCTTCTAGAGAATATATCTACAATCCTTGGTATTTTGCTTAGCCCTACTATGTGTCCATTAGGGACATAAGCAATATGTGCTTTTCCAAAAAAAGGTAACATATGGTGTTCACACATGGAATAAAGTTCAATATCTTTCACCAATACCATTTGACTGTAATCTTCAGCGAACATAGCCGATTTCAATATTTCAATCGGGTTCTGTTTGTAGCCGTTAGTTAAAAAATCCATTGATTTTGCAACTCGCTCGGGTGTCTTTAAAAGGCCTTCTCTTTCAGGATTTTCGCCAATTTCTGATAAAACCGATTGAATACTCTCGGCTATTTTTTTATTATAAGTATCACTCATCTTTTTATAAATAGGCTGCAAATATACTACCTTTTCTTTTGGTATATTTGCCAAATGAAGATACTATTGGTTGTGGCAACTGAGCTGGAAATTATTAAAGATAAATTCAAGGGTTGTAACGTACTTATTACAGGAATGGGAATGGTAAACACATCTATTCAAATAACTAAAGAATTATTGCAAGATAAATACGATTTAGTAATTAATATGGGTGTCGCTGGTTCTTTTTCTAAAGATTATTTAATAGGAGATGTTGTTGAGGTAGTAGAAGATAATTTTTCAGAATTAGGTTTTGAAGACGGAAATGATTTTGGGCAGTTTTCTGATTTTGTGACCAAATATAATGTTGCAGCTAAAACTAATCTTCAAAAAGTGAATGGAATTACGGTAAATACTGTTCATGGAAATGAGAAGTCAATAGCTGAAATTGTAAACAGATTAAATCCTGATGTGGAAAGCATGGAGGGAGCAACTGTTTTTAAAGTCTGTAACGAATTTGCGGTTCCCTGCATTCAAATAAGAGCGATTTCTAATAATGTAGAAAAGCGCAATAAGACAAATTGGAATATGCCTTTAGCAATTCATAATTTAAATAATCAAGTAGCAAAAATAATTATGGAACTATGAAATTAACTTTAGGTTTTTCGCCTTGCCCAAATGATACTTTTATTTTTGATGCACTCGTTCATCATAAAATTGATACGGAAGGGTTGAAGTTTGAGGTGGTTTTTGCTGATGTAGAACAGCTAAATAAGTGGGCTTTTCAAGGGAAATTGGATATTACAAAACTCAGTTATAACGCTTTTACTCATTGTGTAAACGATTATGTCCTTTTGGATAGTGGCTCGGCACTTGGTAGTAATTGTGGTCCGTTACTTATTAAGAAACCAAATACAGTCTTAACTAAGGAGAGTAAAATTGCTATTCCTGGAAAATACACGACAGCCAATATGTTATTGAATATTGCTTTTCCCGAAAATCAGAATAAAGTAGAAATTCTTTTTTCTGAAATTGAAAATCACGTGCTTGAAGGTATAGTGGACGCAGGACTTATTATTCACGAGAGTCGATTCACCTACAAAGAAAAAGGTCTGTATAAAGTAAGTGATTTGGGTGAGTTTTGGGAAATAGAAACAGCATTGCCTATTCCTTTAGGTGGTATTGTAATGAAAAGAGAATTGCCTTTATCTGAGCAAAATAAAATAGCAAGAGTGCTGAGGAAATCAGTAGTATATGCTTTCGCAAACCCTAATAGTTCGGCTGATTTTGTAAAGTATCATTCACAAGAAATGGAGAAGGGAGTTGTGGATGCACACATTGCTTTATATGTTAATGATTATTCTATTTCTTTAGGAGAAAAAGGAAGAAGAGCAGTGGAGTTACTTTTTAAAAAATCAGGTCATTCGTTCGAAAATATTTTATTTAACTAAATTTGCATTATGAAAAAATACATATTTCTTTTTTTAGGCTCCCCTTTAGCTCTAGCAGCCCAAAGCTCGTATAATCCACAAAATTTATATGATCAACCTGGAGGTCTTTTTGATGAAGATTCTCTTAGAGTTATTAATTTAGATTTTTATGATTCAAATTATCATAGTTATTTAGTGAATTCATGGTATTATAATCCAGATGAGAGGATTCCTGCAACATTAACAGTAAATGGAACTGTCTATGATAGTGTGGGGGTAAGGTATAAAGGTAATTCTACATTTTGTCTGCCAAATGATAATTTCAATACTAAAGTTCCTTATAATATTGATATGAATTATTTCATTGATGATCAACAGTTGTTTGATTATAATAAGATAAAATTAGCAAATGCTTGGATGGATCCTACATTTGTGAAACAAATTGTAAGTAGTAATATTTACAGAAAATATTTACCAACAGGAGAGTCTAATTTAGTAAAGCTAAATGTGCAAGGTAATTATGTTGGGCTTTATGTTAATGACGAATCTATTAACAAACAATTTCTAAAAAAACATTTTGATGAAAAATCAGGCCCATTATTCAAATGTGATGATATTAACAGGTTTTGTGATACCGCTAATGCTCCTTCTTCAATGCCTGCTAATTTGTATTATATGGGTGATGATACAACTTTGTACTATGACAGTTATGATATGAAGTCTGAGCAGGGATGGGAGGAACTAGTTAACCTTGTTAAAGTTATTGATTTAGATTTTCAAAATATAGATAGCGTTTTAAATGTAGATAGAACGCTTTGGGCCTTTGCTGTAAATCAGGTAATTCAAAACTTAGATTGTTATAATACTTATTACATTCATAATTATTATTTATATCAAGCCAAAGATGGATTGTTTCAAATGATTCCTTGGGATCTTGATAATAGTTTTTCAGGAGC
The DNA here is from genome assembly GCA_949511925.1 of Cryomorphaceae bacterium. Lineage (GTDB taxonomy): Bacteria > Bacteroidota > Bacteroidia > Flavobacteriales > BACL11 > UWMA-0277. Next base: position 4,760 of record CATEYX010000081.1, read on the forward strand.
AATTATGGGATTTGATTATTGGAGTCAATCTAATATATATGAGTACGACCCTTATTTTGCTGGACCTTCATTAGGAGGGTCAACTCAGCCATGGGATGAAAGACCTTTGCTGTATAAATTATTAAACAACAATCACTACAGAAAAATATATACGGCACATATCAATACTATAATTGAAGAGTCATTAGATACAAGTGCAATAAGAACTAATATCGATAATTTACAAGCATTGGCATATAATGCTGCATCTCAAGATTATAATAAAGCATTTTCAATGAGTGATTATTATAGTAATGTAGATGATCCATTATGGACAGGTTGGGGTTTCGGCGGAATATTGAGTACTATTAATGAGAGAAAACAATTCTTACTTAATCATCCTGAGATTTCTTTAGTCTCTCCAACAATTAATAATATAATACTCAATAATAATGTGATATCGGCTGAGGTGTTTAATGCCAATACTGTCGAATTATTGGCTACAACAAGTGAGCATAATTCTAAGTTTCAATCTTTTATAATGCTAGATGACGGAACGAATGGTGATATAGTTGCTAATGATGGCACTTATTCAGCAGCTCTGCCATTTCTATCTAGTGGGTTAGAAGTAAAATTTTACATTCGATCAGAAAATAATGATGCTATAAAACTTAACCCTGAACGAGCAGAGTATGAATTTTATACTTATTCGCCAACAACAAGTATCTTGGAGGCTACTTTTACTGAAGTTCCAATTCTTCTTAAAATTACTGATATTTTAGGTAGGACCATCACGCCAACTCATAATATACCTTTGTTCTATATTTATAGTGATGGAAATGTTAAAAAACGTTTTATTGTAAAATAATTACAAATTTAAAATCCTTTGTAAAGGTATCTCTAAGAGTCACAAATTATATATGGAAAAGAATAAGGTAAATGTTATGCAGGCTTTTAAGGAATTTATTTGGCCTAGGAAAGGAATCGTATCTGTAGGTTTGGTTCTTATTGTAATTAGCCGTTTAGCAAGTTTAGTTCTGCCCTTAAAAAGCAAAGAATTATTAGATGAAATAATCCCTAGTAAAGATTTGGATGCTTTAATGAGTATGGTATTAATTGTTTCTGGAGCTATTTTAATTCAAGCTATTACCTCTTTTGCTTTAACAAGGTTGTTAAGTGTTGAAGCACAATTATTAATTTCTAAGTTAAGAGCGAAAGTACAGAAACAAGTATTGTCCTTACCTATCTCCTATTTTGACAATAATAAATCAGGAGCTTTAGTCTCTAGAATAATGAGCGATGTAGAGGGTGTGCGTAACCTCATTGGTACAGGCTTAGTTCAATTGTTCGGAGGGACAGTTACTGCAATTATTTCTCTAGTATTATTAATTAATATTAGTGGGAAAATGACCTTATTTGTTCTTGCTCCAGTATTCTTATTTGCTATTATTGCTTTAAAAGCATTTGGGTATATCCGTCCTATCTTTAGAAAGAGAGGAATGATAAATGCGGAGGTTAAAGGTAGATTAACTGAAACCTTAAATGGGGTTAGAGTAATTAAGGGTTTTAATGCCGAAGAGCAAGAGAATCTTAGTTTTGAAAAAGGAGTAGATCGTTTGTTTCAGAACGTAAAAAAAAGTTTGACAGCAACAGCAATTATGACGAGTTCATCTGCTTTTTTGTTAGGATTATCATCAGTTGGAATTATGGGTATGGGAGGCGCTATGATTATTGAGGGGACATTATCTACTGGTGATTTTTTAGCCTTTACTTTATTGCTAGGTTTTATGATTGCTCCTATTATTCAGATGAGTAATATTGGTAGCCAACTTACAGAAGCATTTGCAGGCTTGGATAGAACAGAAGAAATAATGAGCATACAATCCGAATCAGATGATGAAATGAGAACTATTGAGCTCGATAAGATTGTTGGAGACATAGAGTTTAAGGATGTTTCTTTTTCTTATGAAAAAGGAAAAGAAGTTGTACGTAACATTACTTTTAAAGCTAATAGAGGTTCGGTTACCGCCTTAGTGGGCTCTTCTGGTTCGGGTAAATCAACTCTAGCAAGTTTGGTAGCTAGTTTTATTAGCCCAGATTCAGGCATTATCTTAATTGATGGGAATGATATTTCCAAAGTAAGCTTAAATTCATTTAGGAGCCAGCTTGGGGTTGTCTTACAAGATGATTTCCTGTTTGAGGGAAC
>CATEYX010000082.1 GCA_949511925.1 Cryomorphaceae bacterium
CCACTGCAATTGTTATTCTTTCTTTATCTAATTGCAAGTCCTTTTTCACTTGCATACATTGCTTAACCGTAAGTATTTTCCCATCAGTAAATGCAGCAACTTCTTCTTTAAACAATTGCATAGAAAACTCTTCCAAGTCTCGCTCAATATTTGTGCTTTTCCCGTCCTCAGCTTTTTGCATTGCAAAGTTTACTAGTGCATTAGACAAATCACCTCCACTATCAGAAATTTTACCTAAAAGCAAAGCCACAACAGGTTGAATGATTTTATAAGAATCCATTTCCAAATCAAAATTATGCGCCAGATCTAAATCAGAAGCAAAAGTCCTAACAATTTTATAGGTAAACTTATCAATGGTTGAAATCCCCAAATCAGCATAATGATGCAAAATATGCTTATGAACGACAGCTGATCTTTTATAAATCTCATCTTCCTTCAAATCAGTTTTTTCTAACAACCAATCCAATATCCCATCTTTATCCTTTTTTTTTGATAACGTATCCAAATATTCCAGCACCCTTTCTTTCATCTCTGCTGCTGCCTTATTGGTAAAAGTAATGGCTAATATTTTTCTGTAATAATCAGCATAGCCAAAACGCCCACCTTGCAATGCTAAAGCTATAAAACTTAGGGAAAGCGTATAGGTTTTCCCACTACCAGCTGAAGATCGAAATACTTGAAAATTTTTACTCAATGTGAATTTAATTTTAGGAAGCCTAAATGTAAGAAGTATTCTATATTCAAATAAATATTTCTATGCTTTTTATTAACAGATTTTAAATTTTTCATCTTAAAAATTCGATAAATTTGAATAGTTATGAGAAAAACACTTAGTTTTGCTAAAAATTACTCACTAAATGAAGATAATTATTGCAGGTGCAGGAGAAGTAGGATCATACATTGCACACATGCTAGCAACTGAGGATCAGGACACCTATTTAATTGATAACAATAAAAAAAGGTTAAACAAAGTTCAACAACATAATGATATTATTGGGATTGAAGGTGATGCAAAAGATATTGCTGTTTTAATAGAGGCAGGCGTAAAGTCATGCGATTTATTAATTGCAGCTACCTCATCAGAAGAAACAAACTTACTAATTTGCATTTTAGGAAAGAAATTAGGAGCTAAAAAAACAATAAGCCGAATAAGTAACTTTGAAGAAATAGGTGGTAATATGCGTACCCTTTACCAAGAAATTGGAGTGGATCATGTTATTTCTCCAGTTGAAAAAGCAGCAAAAGAGATTCATCAATTGATAAAGCATGAAGCTTTTTTAGATAATTATGATTTTGAGGGAGGGAAACTTTCAGTTTTTAGTATCCAACTTGCTGAAGCTTCTCTTTTAGTAAATAGCTGTGTTTTGGATTCTAAACATTTTCACAACAATTTATCATTTAAACCAGTTTCTATCCTAAGGAATAATGAAACTATAATGGTGCAGGCAAAAACAGAATTCAAAGTAAATGATATTATTTATTTTATCTCTACACCTAAAGGATATGAGGAAATACCATTAATATGCGGACAAAAAGATATTGACATTAAAGATGTTATGATATTGGGGGCAAGTAAAATTGGTGTCCTTACTGCCGAAAGACTACAAGGAAAGTATAATGTTACTCTTATTGAACAAAATGAGGAGAAAGCTAATAAAATTGCTTTAAAACTAAAAAAGACATTAGTCATTCATGGTGACGGAACAGATGTTTCCTTACTTGAAGAACAAAGCATTGATGACATGGATGCTTTTATTGCGGTAACAGGAAATTCAGAAACTAATATAATTTCTTCCTTAGTTGCCAAATCCCATGGCGTGCGTAAAACTATTTCAGGAGTTGAAAATGTTGACTACATAAAACTTTCTCACAATATTGGGATTGACACCCTTATCAATAAGAAAGTAATTGCTGCCAATGATATTTTAAAATATATCCGTAAAGGAGAAGTAAATGCTATTGCTACACTAAGTTTAGATGCTGAAGTAATAGAGTTTACTGTAAAAGCAAACAGTAAAATAACAAGAAAAATATTAAAAGAGTTAAACTTACCTCCAATGGTAAATATTGCAGGAGTAGTTAGAGACGGAAAAGGATTCATCCCTTTTGGAGAGTTTCAATTAGCAGAAGGGGATAAAGCAATCGTATTTGCTAATGATGAATCCATACATAAAATTGAAAACTTCTTTCAGTAAATAATGGCTAAAAAACTCATTAACAAAACGGTTGTACTTAATGTAGTGGGAACCCTTATTATTATCACAGGATTCTTAATGGCACTTGCCATTCCATTTAGTTTTTATTATGATGATGGAATGCAATTTGTATTCATAAAATCTACAATAATTACTTTGATTATTGGGCTATTGACCAAATACTTAACCCGAAGAAAGAAAAATGATGAAGTAAAAAAAAGGGAAGGATATTTAATTGTTGCCTTTGGTTGGGGTGGGATGATTATGTGCAGTGCCATTCCCTACCTACTAAGTGGCTCTTTTGATGGAGTTACCAATGCCTTTTTTGAAACTATTTCAGGACTAACAACAACTGGCTCCTCTATACTTAACAATATAGAACAAATGCCTGAGAGTATTCTGTTTTGGAGAAGCATGACGCAATGGATTGGCGGAATGGGAATTATAGTACTTACCATAGCAATCCTCCCCCTTTTAGGAGTTGGTGGTATGGAACTTTTCGCATCAGAAGCACCAGGACCAACCAAAGATAAAATACACCCTAGAATAAAAGAAACAGCCAAAAGATTATGGTTGATTTATGTGAGCTTAACGCTTATGCAAACGCTATTATTATGGTTAGCAGACATGAATTTCTTTGACGCTTTTAATCACGCCTTAACCACAATAAGTACAGGTGGTTTTTCCACTAAACAAGCTAGTATTGGTCATTTTACATCTCCTTTAATTCAGTATATTGTAATTGCATTTATGTTTCTGGGAGGGACAAGTTTTACTTTACTTTATTTAGGGGCTAAATTGAAATTCAAAAAATTTCTAGAAAATGATGAATTTAAATGGTATGTAAGTGCTATACTATTACTATTATTAGTCATAGTCCCTTTAGTAAATCAATCAACTAATGGTAGTTTAGAAAATAGTTTTCGACTTGCTTTATTTCAGATAGTTAGTATAATAACAGGTACTGGTTATTCAAATGCTGATTTTACAACTTGGGGAGCCTTTGCAACATTCATCTTTTTTCTTTTAATGTTTAGCGGTGCTAGTGCAGGCAGTACAAGTGGAGGTATTAAAATTGTTAGAATAATATTACTAATGAAAAATACACTCTTAGAATTTAAAAGAAGATTACATCCTAACGCAATCATTCCTGTATATTTAAATAAAATTGCAGTTCCACCTAAAACAATTTATAACCTACTAGCCTTTCTTTTCTTATATCTCTTTACATTTGTAACCGGAGCTATTATTCTAACTTTTATAGGATTAGAATTTAAAGATGCTATAGGCGCTTCAGCTACTGCAATAAGTAATGTAGGGCCTGGAATAGGAAGTATAAACCCTTCTTCAAGCTTTGCTCACTTACCTGATGCTGCAAAATGGGTGCTGTCTTTCTTAATGATTTTAGGAAGATTAGAACTCTTTACAATCGCTATTTTATTTACTCCTTATTTCTGGAGAAGGAATTAACTATTCCACAACTATTTTTCGCTCAACAGATCCATCATTATAAATATTAATGAAAGGTTTATTGCTTTCAGGAAGTACAGTTTTTCCTAGTAGATTTACTGTTTTAAGTAGTTTTTTATCATTTAAATCAGAAACTTCATTAACAGCACTTACAGACATTAATGGAGCATACACAAAGTGTACTTCCTTTGCAGTAGAAGCTGAATAAACAACTGAAAATGTTCCTGCATAAGGACCTCCATAAGCAATATCAGGTTTTAACTTATGACCAGAAGTAGCTGTATCAGAAATCACCCCATTACATAAACTTTTACCATTACTCCCCATCACATTATAAAAAGATTCCTTAACTCCATTTCTACTTTCTTCCCAAACACTTACAAAATAATTCAAATCTGTAGCAATTTCAACTTTATCTTGAAAGGGGCTTCCTGCTGATTCTAGTTGTGTGAAATATGATTTTTGCAAATCATCTTTATTGACATTAGACTTATACAACTCATTAACACCCGAACCGCCATTACGCCTTACAACCATGATACTATCACCAAGTACAGCACCTACTGCTGAGGAAGTTGGGCAAGCATTTAATATCCAATTTATACCGTCTAAATCCTGAGTAGTAGTAAAAGTTAAGCCTTCATCAGTTGAATGAGCAATATAAGAGTTCCTTACATTAACATCATTATTTCTAAATAACAAATACACATTATCCCCATTAGTAACCAAAGTAGATTGGCAACAATCACAAGGTTCACCAGGAGCTAAAGCACTCACATCAGCAGCCAGCGAGAAACTCATCCCAAAATCAAAAGAGGTTTTAACCATTTGCTTCCAATGTGTCCAATTTGGCAAACACTCCATATAAGAAATAACAGGATTTCCATCCTCACGAACACTTATATTTGGCATAGCAAATTTGTGTGTATTAGAATTATCAGAAACTCTAATCGTATCAGAAAAAGTAAGTCCTCCATCAAAAGAACGCTTTAAATAAATAACATGATTATTATGCAATAAAGATTCAAAAATAAGATAGACAGTATCTCCCTTTGCAGCAATTTCAGGACCAATAAAACCAGTAAGCATTAAATCAGCATTTACCAAATCAGCAGCACTATCAAAATCAGTACCATTCCATTTTCTTGATTTAATTGCTTTAGGTGCAGAAGGTTTTGACCAAATAACAAAAGGACTATTATTAGCCGTTATCACTAGTCTTGGTCTTTCATAACCTTCAGCAGACCCACTACTAAGGATGTAAGTAGTACTCGGAATTAAGCATTGTGCAAAAGAAAAAATGGGTAATAACAGATAAAATAGAATAGATTTCATAGCAATAAATTTTTCTATAAAACTACAACTAAATTAACGAATGATGGATAGCTGCCCTACATCTTGATGCTTCCAACCTTCAAAGTCTTGAAAATACATTTCATAAATATAGGTGCCAAAAGGCAAATCTTTTCCTGTTTTATAATGCTTACCGTCCCAACCATTAACATTCAAAAAGCATTCCAGATCAGTAATATTTTCGGTTGCATACACTAAAGTTGAAAAACGATCATATACATTAAAATAAAAAGTAGCCTCTCTTACCCCATGATGCGTTAAACAAAACACATCATTCACTCCATCTAAATCAGGAGTAAAACTATTGGGGAAATACATCCAATATTCATCCGCAATCCATAATTGCTTAAAGGTTGTATCACGACACCCAAAATCATCAATTACAATTAAACTTATTTGATAAATCCCTGCTGAGTCTTTAAAAGTATGATAAGGATTTTCAGTGAAATCCGGTAAAGAATTGTCGCCAAAATCCCACTGCCAAGACACAATACTTCCTGAACTCACATCATTTAATTGTAAAGAAGGAAACAAAATACGCAAAGTGTCAGTTGCAGTTGTAAAAAGTGCAGTTGGCGCTTGCTTAAAGGTAACAAAAGCAGAGCCAGAAATTAATCCTAAACCATTTTCAAAAGAAGTTAAAGTATAAGAACCCTCCTCATTTGTATTAACAATATAAGGATTAGAATTAGTAGTAATTGAAGGTTGAGAAACACCATTTACTGCATAGACAAAAGTAAATGGAGATGTTGATCCAGTAAAATAAATTTTCACTGCAGCATCCATATTTGTATTATCGCAAAGAGTATCATTTCCTGAAATAAAAGCATTTAAAAAATCAGTAATAATCACGCAAGAATCACTTACGTCAGCTAAGAAAGTAGCACTTATACTATTAGCATTGGGCAATACAGAATTATTAAAGGTTAGCCACTTAACAAACATCCAGTTAGGCTGTATATTGGCAACTATACTTATGCTTTCTCCTGACCAATAATTCTGAGAATAAGGTAAAGCTTGAACAGTTCCATTAACAGATAAAGTAGCGGTACCAGGGTTATTGACATTGAAATTAATCTGCACCCCTAATCTTTTATGAATGATTGAATCTGTAAAAGCAGTATCACATCCAATTATAGAGTAAGTTTGAGTTGTAAAGAAACCAGTATCTGAAGGATTAAAAACCATAAGCTCAGCAGAAATTGTGTCATAAGTATTATTAACAGTCGCAATAGTTATGGTAATCGAATCAGTAACCGTACCAGAACACGGACTTAGTATAGTAGCAAAGTAGGTGGAAGTAACTACTGGAGTAACATTTATAGAATTACCTACACCTAAAATATTGCCTACAGAATCTGTCCAAGTTACTGGACCAGCAATAATAGGAAGAAAAGGAATTGTATTAATTACATAAGAAGTAGCTCCCATTGGAATAAACTCCCAACCCTCATTTGTTGCTGTCCAAGTTAATGGCCAATTTCTAGGCTGTAAAAGAACAGGGTCATCAACTATATCAAAATTAGTACTTGTTGCATCTACCAATCCCTGAACAGCAGCTCCTCCATTCCAAGCTATACAAAGCGGTTTATCCTGTAGGAACATTTCAATTTTATCAGTTCCCTCATATAGAACTACCTGAGTTGTAAGTAGATCAGAAATACACGAAAACATTGGTACTGCACACCATGTTACAATAAATACTCTATTTGGAGCTATACCTGTTGTCCCATAATAGACACCTCCTCCGGCGCCTGTATTAATATCATGCCAGGGAGCCATAATTGCATTTTCTGGCATGCTGCCAGGATTAGGTATTGGAGTGTTAATAGAATAAGGAGAGTATTGATTTGCTTGAGTAAGATCAAAAGTAATATAACCATTACCAGAAATCACAAGTTGTGTGTAAGCTTGTCCATAAAAATTAAATGTAAAGCCTATATCTCTAATTGTATCATGAAAATCATCTGACTGCAAACTACTTACACCAGAACCTATAGCATTCACATTGATAACTTGCAAACTACAGACTGTAGTGTCATTACTTAAGATAATCTGAGCATTCAATGGATGAATGCTTAAACAAAACACACTAAATAGAAATATTATTTTTTTCATAAAACTAAGCAATTCTTATCTAATAATAATTATTTTACCTGATTCCTGATGTTTCCAACCCTCAAAATCTTGGAAATACATTTCATAAATATAAGTCCCTAAAGGTAAATCTTTTTTGGACAAATAATGCTTTCCATCCCAGGCGTTTGAATTTATCTCACATTCTAAGTCAGTAATATTAGAGGTTGCGTACACCAAAGTTGAAAAACGATCATATACATTAAAATGGAAAGTCTCTTGCCGCACCCCATGATACTGAATACAGAAAACATCATTTATCCCATCTAAATCTGGCGTAAAACTATTTGGAATATACATCCAATAATCATCCAGTACCCAAAGCTGTTTATAGGTAGTATCTCTACAACCTAGATCATCCGTAACAATTAAACTTATCTGATAAATCCCTACAGAGTCCTTATAAGTGTGATAAGGATTTCTTGCAGAATTAGTAGGAGTATTATCCCCAAAATTCCAGTTCCAACTTACAATATTAACACTTGCATCTGCTAATGATTTATCCACTAATTGGGTAGTCGTATAAATGATAGTCATACTATCAGGTTGTGGTTCAAAGCTGGCTGTTGGCCCTTGCCTAATAGTTACTAAAGCACTACCAGAAACCCAACCAACAGCAATATCATCACTAAAAGAAAGTAAAGTATATATCCCTTCCTGTTTTGTATTAATAATATGAGGATTTATAGTTGTAGTAACAGAAGGCTGACTAATACCATCAATTGCATAAACAAAAGTATAAGGACTTACCGCACCATTAAATGCAACCGACACTTTAGCGTCATAACTTGCATTTAAACAAACACTATCATTCCCAGCAATAAATGCCGAAAGAGGAGGCTGAGGGTGAGTATATAAAACACAGGAATCAGAAACATTTGCAACAATTGAAGCTATTATACTTGTTATAGTTGGAGAAACATTATTAGCATAAGTCTTCCATTGGCTAAAGAGCCAACTAGCTTGTAGAGTAGCTTCTATATTTATAGTTTCCCCAGCCCAATAATTCTGAGAATAAGGCAAAGCCTCAATTACTCCATTAATTGTAAAAGTAGCCGTGCCAGGATTATTAATATTGTAATTAATCTGTACTCCTAATTTCTGATGTACTACAGAATCTACAAAGGCAGTATCACAGCCATCAATCACTAAAAATGAAGTTGTAAAAATTCCTGTATCTGCAGAATTAAAAACCATACTATCCATTAAGATAGTATCAAATGTATTGTTGTATGTAAAGCTACCTGGAGTCATACTCATTTTCCAAACAAAAATATCTTTTTTACCTAATGATGTTAAAGTTGTTCCTTCAAAGTTAGCTACGTCCTCAAAGAAACCAACTGCATATACATTCCCAAAACCATCAGGACAAATATCACCAGCTCTATCATCATCATCCGTAAAGCTTCCCCCTACCTTTGCCCAAAGCCAATCACCATTTCCATTTCCGTCCAATTGTGAAACAAAAGCACTAGCGCTTGTATCGTTACTATTAGGAGGGGGTATAATTAAGTTATCATTAAACTTTATAGAATCTTTTGTAGTACCACAAATAAAAACTTGCTTATTAATATCAACTGACATTTGATAGGGTTTATCCGTATCACTTCCCCTTGCTCTCTTTGCCCATTTCCATTCTCCCTGATTATTTATTTTAGCCACAAAGACATCTCTTCTTTGTTTATGACTTAAAGTATCTGTTCCGTTTGAAGCATTAGCACCAGGGAAAACCATAGGGTTACGATACTCACCAGTAATGTAAATATCATCACAAACATCAATAGCTATTGAATTAGCTCTATCAGATTTATTACTACCAATATTTTTAGCCCATATCCAATTTCCATCCTTATCCATCTTAAATAAGAAGGCATCCCAATCTCCATTAGAAGTTACTGAAAACGGACCATAAGAACCTGTATTTTCAAAACCACCAACAACATAAATATTTGAAAATTGATCAATTGCCAATCGATTATCTCTTGATCCTCTCTGATCTTTTATACCATCAAACTTATCTACCCAAATAAAATTTCCTAATGCATCTAACTTACCAATATATCCTGCCGGCTGACAGGAATTAACCCAATTAGGATTAGTTAAATTAAATCCATCAAAATCAGCATCATCTCCTGACCAAAATCCTGTAACATATATAAAACCATCATCATCTACCTTTACGTCATAGGAATGATCATCACCATCATACATTGGCCAAGGACAAGGTCCTCCTGAATTTGCACCAAAGCTTCTTGCAAATATACAATTACCATCTTTATCAATTTTGGTAAGCATAGAAGAATCATAACCATTACCATTTGCAGTAAAAGTAGACGCTTGATTATAAGGAAATGTAATATTACCCCAAAAAGTACCCGTTAGAAATACATCACCTCCAGGAGTTACATGCATCCCTAAAGCTCTATCATCATAAGGACCGCCACCACCAGATATTGCCCAGATAACAGTACCAAAAGAATCAAGCTTTGCAACAAACATATCTTTATTATTATTTTGGCTACCGTTATAAAAAAGATTAAAAGCACCAAAATCAGCATTATTATTAAAATATCCACTAATGTATATATAACCTAAAGAGTCAACACCAATACTAATACCTTTATCTGATTTTGACCCCCCGAATGATTTTACCCAATCAGTTGTTTGAGAAAATACATTTATACTTAAAAAAATAAATAAACATGTCAGATTTTTTTTCATAAATAATTAATACAAAACTTCAATTAAACCACTTTTTAAAAATAAATTTTCATCTTCACCAACAACCTCAACGATATAGAAATAGGTGCCTTGCTGTACCTTATTACTCTCAAAGGTACCATCCCAATATTTATAAATTGTATCACTTACAAATAATTCATCACCCCACTTATTATATATTTTAATATTATATGAATTAATATTATTAGCATGAATAACAAAAAGTTCATTATGATCATCTCCATTTGGAGAAAAAGCAGTTGGAATATATAGCTCCGTTCTACCAAGCATATGAACAATTGCATTTTCTGAAGAATCTGTACAATTATTTTCATCTGTAACAAGAACATAATATATGTCAGAATCCGTTACACTTAATTCTGAATATATTGAAAGTAAATTATCTTCAGAATTATACCATTCGTAAAGCTGATACTCACCAACATTTAAGGTAACAACCTCCCCTTCATAAATTGTGATTTCAGAAGGAGTAATAACAGCAATAGGCAATTGATTAACAATTACCTCAACCTTACCACCAGAAGTATCTGCGACACAGTCATTAACATCATCAGCTAATATAATATCATATAATCCTGCTCTTAGAGTTGAAACAGTATAGATAGATGTTGAAATATTATCTTTATAAATACTATCAATACCATCTGTGTATAATAAATCCCAAGGCAATAAACCATTAAAAGTGAAGGTAATATTAGCAGTTGTTCCATCATCACAAATTGAACCACCACCTGATATAGAAGCATGAGGAATGGCATCTTCAGTGATGACAATAGTATCTTTAAAATTACATCCTGACCCATCATCCACGTCTAGTATATAAGTACCTTCTGGCACTATAATTGAAGAAGAATCACTACCATTACTCCATGAATATTGATAAAACAAACTACCTAACCCTCCAGTTACTACTGGATCAAGTAGAGTTTTTATATTACAAGGAATATTGTAATCTAAACCAAGATCAAAAGAAGGAGATTCATCAGCTACAACTCTTAGTGTATCAGAATTAACGGGACATCCAAAAGAGCTAGCTTGTACCCAATAAGTACCTGGACCAACTATAATAAACGAGTCAGTTGAAATTAATGTAGAGGTTGAATCATACCATTCATAAATAGCTGCTGATCCTCCATCAGCAGAAAGCATAATGGATGAATTACAAGTAATATTCATTACTGAAGAATCAATTCCTAAATCATCAATTATTTCAAGCGCAGGCGAAAAAAAACTTCCTCCCTCCAACCAAACATAAGAGCTCAAGCCACCATCACTACCATCAGCAATTGCCAAGCGAATATGATACGTTTCACCACACTGAACTAAAGCTCGTGCAGTAAGTACAGTAGTAAAACCATCAGCATCTGCAATAGTATCTAAACCTGTCCCTTGATTTGGAACAAAATATTGCTGATTAATTGGTGTAACACTATTAATGGAAGAAATAGTAATGGGTAAAGGTGGTGCTGTATTAGGAACTACAGCAAGATTAACAGAGCCATTAGGATGAATTGCAGGAGCAGTCCAAGGGCCAACAATACCTGGTCCTGAAAGAAAGAATCCAAATACATCATTATAGGTTGTGTTTTCAAAACCAAAATATTCTTGAGAGCCAAATACATATCTAAATTTTAAGGAATCAGAAGTTGGTATAAAATCAAACTCTAAAATAGCTACATCATTAATAGAGGAAACTGAAAAAGTTTGACCAATCATACCCGGAACTGAATTTGCTACTGCTAATAAATCAGGGTCGACTATAAGGTTTGTAAGAAAAGGGAAGCCACCAC
>CATEYX010000083.1 GCA_949511925.1 Cryomorphaceae bacterium
GCTTTTTGTGCTTTTTGATCCATTTACACCATCATTATCCCAGACTTCAAAATAGTATGCTATCTCGTTTCCTGATGCTAATTTTAAATCATTAAAATTGAAAGTAAAAAAGAAAAGTTCTTTTGAGAGTTGCTTAATCGTTAATTCCTGACTGACTAGAGGATTAGTGTCATTACTTGTAATTTGATAATTAAAAATCAATTTTTTTAATAGATAATCATCCTCAATTTCTCCGCTAAACAAAAATTGAGCATTTGTACTATCAAAACTCTGGGTTACTTTAATTTGAGGATAAGCATCAGGAATAACTTTTATATAATAGGATAAGGTATCACTTAGCTGATGTTTGTTTTGGGTGATAATTTTATACGGAGTACTTCTGAAAAACGATTTTTTATAAGTAAATGTATTTGTTGTGCTTTGGTTGTGTTTGCTTTCAGAAAAAATAAGATAGACATCTTCCGTATTCTGTAATTTCACTTGCCATTGTACGCTAGTACCTTCAGCAATAATTATATCTCCATTATTTTTTATGGTTTCATTTTTTGTTTTTGTGTAGTTCGGGTAGTTTAATTGCAGGCTAAAATCTACAACTTTAGGCTGTGGGAGCGCTTTCAAAGTATAGTTTTCACTTTTATACCCTCCTGCTAAGAATTGAAATTGAATATCATTATTTACCCCTTTAAAAAGGTATTCAAAAGTAGTATTGCTATTTTTTTTAAAACGAAATGAATTACCATTTGATTGGATGAATACTTCATTAGGAATTTCATTTCCAATTATCTCTATTGCTAGCTTATAATCTTCAAATTGAATTACTTCCAATTTAGGGTTTAAAATAAGGTATTGAAATGGTGCTTTTGGTTCAAAAAAAGTATTGTGTTTTAGTATTCTGGCTGAACTTTCGGTAAGTATATATTGTTTGCCAGAAATGATAAAAAGTAAGATTATTACAACTGGAATAAGTATCCATTTTGTATATTTCTTATTATCAGAATAATTAATTGCACTCCCAAATGAAATGGGTTTTATATCATTTATTTTTTGCTGAATACTCGCATTTATTAGTGCATTTTCAGTTGCACTCATATCCTGTAATTCCAGAATATTTAGCAGCTTATCTCCAACTTCAGTAAAATGAGTTCCGATAATTTTTGCTGCCTGTTTATGGCTTAATATTTTTCCGAAACTTAACAAATGAAGTAAAGGAATAAGAATATATTTTATAGCAATTAGTGCATTAACAGTTAGATAAGTCCAGAATAAAAAGGTGCGACTTCCTACCCCAAATTGCGTGAAATGCTCAATAGTCGAAAAAAGAATAAAGAAAATAGTCAGTACCGCTAAAGAATAAATACCCCCTTTAATTAGCAGATTGGTATAAAATCGTTTAACGAATTTATTCAGTTTTTCAAACAGCTCTATTTTAGGCTCAGTATTCATCATTGCAAAAGTACAATTTTTAACGGCTTTTCATAAAACTATATTACTTGATAAATCTTATCTTTGCAACCGAAAAATAAAATACAATGTCAGAAGTAAGAGTACGATTTGCACCAAGTCCGACAGGACCATTACATATTGGAGGAGTAAGAAC
>CATEYX010000084.1 GCA_949511925.1 Cryomorphaceae bacterium
CCAAAATCTGCTGAAAGTTATATTGTATTTAGTCTTATGCAAAACACACATCTTAATCAAAGTTTGAAAATTGCAGAAGAAGTAGAAAAAGAATTTTCTACTAAAGCAAATAGAAAAAGCAGAGGGGTTAAGCAGGCTCCTTTTTATGTGATAAGTAGAACTAATATGCCTAGCATTTTGATTGAATGCGGGTTTTTGACTAACTTTAAAGAAGAAGAATATTTGCATTCTGAAATTGGACAAGAATATATTGCTTCAGCAATTTTTAGAGGCTTTAAGGCTTATAAAGAAAATTTTGAAGGAACTACTTCAGAAAAAGAATTAAAAGAACCTATTGCAGTGAAGGAAGATAAGGAGAAAATACCAGCGCCTAAAAAAGAAATTACTATTGAAAAAGTAGTATTTAAAGTACAGATAGGTACGTATTTAAAGCCCATGTTGAATGATAATTTGTTTAAAGATATAAATGCTGAACAGCAAGTTATAAATGGAACATTTAAATATTATGTTGGAAATGAAACTGATAAATCATCAGTAGATAAGTTAAAGAACCAACTAAAAGAAAACGGATTTAAAGGGGCATTTGTTGTAGCTTTTTACAAAGGAGAAAGAATTTCTACAAAAGAAGCTTTAGATTTGCAAACGAAAATAAATAATCATGAATAAAGAATTTAAAATTGGGTTTTTTGCTATTGCCTCCATTATTGCTCTTGTATTTGGAGTAAATTACTTGAAGGGAATAAACATCCTTAATGACAATCGGGACTTTTATGCTGTATATGAAAATATTGGTGGACTCCAAGTTGGAAGTTCCGTTTTGATAAATGGCTATAAGGTGGGTATGGTGAGTGATATAGATTTATTAACTGAACAAAACCAGAATCTGTTGGTTACAATAAGCCTTGATAAAGAGTTTGACATGGCCACAAATACAGTTTGTAAAATTGTGAATCAGGATTTGATGGGTTCAAAAGGAATTGCTTTAGTGCTTGGAAATACTGATGAGTTAGTTACAAGTGGAGATACATTGATTAGTGGAATAGAAGGGTCTTTGCAAGATGAAGTAAATGCTCAGATTTTGCCTTTAAAAAACAAAGCAGAAGAATTGATTGGCTCTATAGATTCAGTAATGATGATAGTTACGGCAGTATTGAATAAGGACACTAGGGAAAATTTAAGAAATAGTTTAAGTAGTTTGGATAAAACTTTTGAATTAATGTCGCACACAATGGTTAAGGTTGATAGTATGATCGATATAAATGATGAGCGTATTGCTAAAGTAGTTAAGAATTTAGAATCGATTACAAGTAACCTTGAAAGTAGTAATGGAGAGATTAAAAATATTTTAACGAACTTCTCTTCTCTTTCTGATTCATTAGCAAAAGCAGATATTGCTAAAGTTTTACAAAATGTAAGTGATATAACAACAAAAATTAACAATGCTGAAGGAAGCATAGGATTATTACTTAAAGATGATAAAATATATGTTAATTTTGAAAAATCTACTCGTGAGCTAGCTGCTTTGTTAGAAGATATTAAAAAGAACCCAAGCAGATATGTTAATTTTTCAATTATAGGAGGTGGAAAACCTTATGTAGCACCAAAAACAAAATAAAAAATGGGAATTTCAAACATTATATTTTTAGTTGTTTTTTTAGTAGCGATAACATTCTTTATCCGAAACCTAAATAGGATTATAGCAAACATAAAACTAGGTAGAGATATCGATAGGTCAGACAGACCAACTGATAGGTGGAAAAATATGTTCCGAGTAGCAATGGGACAATCCAAAATGACAAGAAGACCAGTTGCTGGAATCCTTCATATTATTCTTTATTTAGGCTTTGTTATCATTAATATTGAGGTAATTGAAATTGTTGTTGACGGCATTTTCGGATCGCACAGATACCTTGCCTCAATATTACCAGTCGGATTATATAACTTTCTTATTGGCTCATTTGAGATATTAGCAATATTGGTTTTAGTGGCCTGTGTTATCTTTTTGATTAGAAGAAATGTTATAAGAATAAAGCGTTTTTGGAGTAAGGAGATGACTACTTGGCCAAGAACGGATGCAAATCTTATTCTTTTTTTTGAAATTTTATTGATGTCTGCTTTTTTAATTATGAATGCTACAGATAGTTTATTATTTATTTCAGGTGCTTCCCATTATGTTACTTCATTTTCTAACCCTATAAGTCAATATTTTCAATTTATGTTTATAGGTATGGATACGGCAACTTTAGTAACTATTGAAAGATTTACTTGGTGGTTTCATATTATTGGAATTTTAGGGTTTATGAATTATGTTTTAATTTCTAAACACTTGCATATTTTCTTTGCTTTTCCTAGTACTTACTTTGCAAGTTTAAATCCACTAGGTCAGTTTTCTAACTTACAGTCAGTTACTAATGAAGTAAAATTAATGATGGATCCGAATGCAGATCCTTATGCTGCACCAGCTGCTGATACACCACCACCAGAACAATTTGGAGCCAAGGATGTTACTGATTTAAATTGGGTTCAATTGCTGAATGCTTATAGTTGTACTGAATGTGGGAGATGTACTGACAGTTGTCCTGCTAATCAAACGGGTAAATTACTTTCTCCTAGAAAAATATTGATGGATACAAGGGATAGAATAACTGAATTAGCGGACAATAAAAGAAATGGCAAGGAGGATACTAAATCCTTATTAGGAGATTATATTACTTCTGAAGAATTATGGGCGTGTACAAGTTGTAATGCTTGCACTGATGCTTGTCCTATTGAATTAGATCCCCTATCTGTTATTATGGATATGAGAAGGTATTTAGTGATGGAACAATCAGCTGCACCAACTGAGTTGAATATGATGTTTACAAATGTTGAAAACAATGGAGCGCCTTGGCAATTCCCAGCTGCTGATAGATTAAACTGGAAAGATGAATAAATTAGTAGAGAAAAAAATAGATGGAGAATTAATATCTCCTGTATTGCCAGATGAAATTAAGAATTATCTGATTGATATTGATGGAACTATTTGTTGTGATATTCCAAATGAAGAGCCTGAAAGAATGGCTATTGCAAAGTTATATCCTGACGCTTTAGAAACTTTAAATAAGTGGTATAAGCAAGGGCATTATGTTACCTTTTTCACTTCAAGAGTGGAGGAGCATAGAGTGGTTACAGAAGTTTGGTTAAAAGAGAATGGTTTTAATTACCATGGGCTACTTATGGGTAAGCCAAGAGGAGGGAATTATCATTGGGTAGACAATCATATTGTTAGGGCTACTCGATTTGATGGTAAGTTTACTGATTTGGTTGAGAAGGAAGTATCTATTCAAGTTTTTAAATCATAATATTATGAGTGAATTACAAGTAAAAACAATGGCCGAGTTTATGGCTGAGGGTAAAGAAGCTGATATTCTTTTTTGGGTAGGTAGTGCAGGTAGTTTTGATGATAGAGCAAAGAAAATTACTCGTGCTTTCGTTCGGATTATGAATAAGGCAAATGTTAATTTCGGTGTTTTAGGGACTGAAGAATCATCAAGTGGAGATGCTGCAAAGCGTTCAGGAAATGAGTTTTTGTTCCAGATGCAAGCCATGATGAATATTGAGGTGATGAACGGGTACAATGTAAAAAGAATTGTAACCGCTTGCCCTCATTCTTTCAATACGCTTAAGAATGAGTATAAAGGCTTGGGCGGTAATTATAAAGTGCAGCATCATACTGAATTTATTGCAGAGCTTTTAGGAGAAGGAAAGCTAAAAGTAACTGGAAATTTAAAGGGTACTAAGATAACTTATCATGATCCTTGTTATTTGGGTAGAGCCAATAATGTATATGATATTCCTAGGGAATTGATAAAATCATTAGGGGTTGATTTAGTAGAAATGAAAAGAAGTAAACGTAAATCATTTTGTTGTGGAGCTGGAGGATCGCAAATGTTTAAAGAACCAGAAAACGGAGCGCAGGACATTAATATTAACCGTACGCAGGAGGCTTTAGCCTTAAAGCCTGACATTATTGCAACTGGCTGTCCGTTTTGTAATACTATGATGACTGATGGAGTAAAAACAGTAGATGAAGGAGCTGCAGAGGTAAAAGATATTGCTGAACTCATTGCTGAAAATATATAATGTTATCTGATTTCCATACCTTACCAGAAGAATCAAGAATTTGGCTATATGCTGCTGAGAATGCTTTAATCAAAGACCATCAAAACTATATTCTAAAAGTTGTTTCAGAAGACCTAAAAGGTTGGAATGCACATCAGCAGCC
>CATEYX010000085.1 GCA_949511925.1 Cryomorphaceae bacterium
CATCAGGATGAGGGCCATCTTGAGGATCAGGATAATTTCTATTTAAATCAATCCAATTAGCATTGTAGCGAGTTGCTGACCATACATCTTGGTTTCCTCCATAATAAGCTCCATCAGGGTTAGCTAGTGGGTTTATCCAAATATCAATATTATCAACTAATTGGGTTAATTGTAAGGTGTTTCCATAACCACTAAGAATATGGTCAATTAAGCGTAAACTTAAAATATAGCCTGCTAACTCATCACCATGCATAGAGGAAGTGTATAAAAAAGAAGGTTTGTTTTCTTTTACTCCTACATTGTTAGAAATCTGAACAATTAGTACTTCTCGTCCTGAACTTAAAGTGCCTAAATGATGTAATTTGCAAATGTTAGGGAAAGAATCTGCAAAGGCAGTCATCATATCCGCATACTGCTGATAAGTAGGGTAGTAGTCCCAATTGTTTTTACTTTCTTGTGCATACTTTAAGGGTGCTTTTTTTATAATTTTGTATTCAATTTCTAATGCTAAAAATTTTGAAAACTCCTTTTGATTAGCATAAGCATAAGCAAGGTCAGCGTTTGTTTTATGATCAATAGAAACTATGTCTGAAATCATATTTAACTGAAGCTTATTTTTGTACGGGAAAGAAAAATAAATTTCACCTTTTTCAGTAAATAAGTAATCAATACTTTGACCAAAGCTTAATGTTGGAATTAAAAGTAGTAAAAGTAATTTTTTCATTTGGCAAAAATAATGTTAATTGTCAGCATATTAATCAAACAAAATAATAAGTCTTATGTATTCAACTTATTTATTAAATTTATCTAAAGTTGCTTTCACTGCATCCTTATGAATTGTAAAAGTCATCATTTTTAATTTCACAAAATCTTCATGATAAAAGTAGTATCCAGGAAAGTTTCCATTTCTGGCACCAGAACCACTATCCTTTATTAAAAACCACCAATCTCCCGTTTCATCAATTTTATAACCAATTAAATGTATAGCATGATCATCAGTTGTTGTGCCGTTAGAAAAACGGAATTGACGCGCATTTTCATCAATAAATTCGGAAGGAATATCATAAGAAGGAATCATTGCTACATCATAAGAAGAAGAGTAACCACTTTCAGAAACATCACCACCAATAGAAATAGAATATCCATTTTTAATAGCATTTTTTATTACAAACATAAACTCATCTAATGGGATATTATAGTAAGCGTCACTTCTCCACCAATTATCGGGAACTTTGTATTCTTCTCGGCTCCAATATGGTTTTTGCATTAAGCTCATAAAATCAACATAGTTGTTTGGCTCAAGTTTTGTTGCATTTTTCAAAAATGATTTTGGGGTATAGCTTTTTCCATTATACTTAAATGAAGTAGGAGGGGCTCCCATATAATGGTTCAATATTGATTTGATATTTGAAATAATGGCAGCTTCATCCCAAAAGTTGATTCGTTTACAATTCTTTAAGTAAGCTTCAAATTCACCAAACATTTTTTCATGATTATAATAAGGTTGATTGCTTGGTTTACCTTCATAAGCTTCTGCAGGAACTATTCCATACCATTCCATCATTCTTTGTACTGCATTCGTTTCAGATCCTTCTGCTAAATATGTTTTTCCTCTGGTATTTATATAGCCTTTTGCTTTTTCAATGTATTCAAAATAGACTGGGTATAATTCCGAAAGATTAATTGTCTTTCCTGTTATCCTGAGTATTTCACTTTCATAAAATGATGTGGTAGAAAAACACCAACATGTACCTGTGTTTCCTTGTGAGATAGGGTTTTCTGCCTCAACAATGGTAAACTCAGCTAAACCTTTAGGTATTTGTTTTCCATCAAAATTCATTTTAAAGGATTTGGAGGCTTCCTTTTCTTCTTTCTCATATTTGTTTGATTCGCTTACAATAGTTCCGTAAAAAGGATTGGAATAACTTTCAAATTTGCCTTTGTCTTGTGCATTTGCTCCTGTTACTATTAAAAGTAGGATTCCTATTTTTTTAATCATGTGTGTAGTTTTAATTTTGAATGCTCAAATTTAAAGGATTTTTGTAATTTGCCGTCCAATAATTAAAAATATTACGCTTATGATCGGCTTAAAACAAATTTTGAAATGGACAATAATTTGTCTTTTATCGTTTACTACTTTTAATTTTTTTATTTCTGGTAAAATTGAGGCTTCAATTGAAATAGAATCTCCTGCTGATGTTGTTTATGAAAAAGTTGCTGATTTAGAAACTTGGCCAACTTGGGCTGCTTGGTGGACAAAAGATTCAACAATGACTACCGTTTATTCTGCTGAGAGAAGTGGCTTAGGGGCTAAAATGAGTTGGACAGGAGTAGATGGGGGGGGGAGTTTAGAGATTGTTAAAGCTAATTTTGCTAAAAATTTGAAAAATGAATTAATTTTTGATGGAATGCCTCCATCATATAATGTCTGGACTTTTGTAGAAACAGCTAAGGGTACTAGAGTTACTTGGACTTTTCAAGATGAATTGCCATTCTATGTTCATTTTATGCAACTTTTCATCTCTACTGAATTAGAAGAAGGATTGATAGAATTGAAAAAATTGTGTGAATGAGAATAATTAAATAAAAACGGACTCAAATGAGTGGTTTTATTTTCTGGACTTTTGATTTCTAATTTCAAACTCAGATTGGATGCTTACTTTTCCTTTTGTAAGTTTGTAGTATGAAAAAAACATTATTTATTTTCCTTTTCATTCCAACCCTTTTTTTTGGTCAGCAAATAGCATATAAGACAATTACTGTTGAACCTTATATGTACACCCAAAATTATGAGCATTTTAAAAGATTGGTACTTAAATCTCCTGATTCTGCAGCAGAGTTTATTGATGGATTTGATTTTGAATAGGGTTATTATTATACATTAAAAGTTAAAGAAAATAAGGTAGGACCTTTGTCAGACGGAACAATGTATGACTATTCTTTATTAAAAATAATTTCTAAAAAACTGGCTCCTGATTCTATGCAATTTATTATGTATATCGATCCATTATTTTATTATCATAAATCAGAAGAAAATCTTGCTACTTTATCTGCTATAAATGATAGTATTTATCTTTATATGGAAAAAGTTGAGATTGAAATACCCTCTAAATTAAATGAATATTTTCATAAAAAGATTGATAATGATAAAGGGTTCAGAGGCAGTTTTAAGTTTGTTAATTCTAAAAGAATTAGGTTGGTAAAATTTAGATAACACATAATTCAGTCAGTCTGCTATTTTTTAAATAACTTTTGATTTTATATGCAAGTCCATTTGTGGAAAAGGAATCGTAATGTTATGTTCGTTAAATTTTCTGTAAATAATTTTTCTTATATCACTTTTCACCTTTTCAATAGAAAAAATATTTTTACTGTAAAAGTACAATTGAAAATCCATTGATGAATTACCGAAATTTACAAAGCGAACTTCTTTAAATTCACATTCTGAAAACTCTAAATGTTCTATAGCACTTTCTTCAAGTGTTTTAATAACCAAGTCCACATCACTTCCATAAGCTACTCCAATATCAATATTAAATAGTGTTTTTTGTGTTTGATGGCTCCAGTTAATTACTTTGTTTGTAGTGATTAAGGAATTGGGAATAATCACAACTATTTGTCTTACATTCATTCCCTTTGATGTTCTTAAACCTATTTCTTGAATAACTACTCTATCCCCATCTATTTCTAAAATATCACCCACCTTTACAGAATGTTCTAAAAGTAATATTATACCTGATAAAATATCATTAAAAGTTTGCTGTAGCCCAAGCCCAACACCAACTAGTAGTGCAGCAGAACCCGCTAACAGAATGGTTACTTTAATTCCTAATGTTTCTAACATAAGGCTAATTGCAATAATCCATATCAAATATTTTATAATTTGAAATAATGCAAAAGCACTTCCTTTATCGAGTTTATGAAGTTTCTTTTTATTAAATAATGCTTTACTAATTATCCATAAAATTAGTTTTGTAACAATAATAATAACAATTACATTTGTTAAGTCAAAAATAGACAGTGAATTATCATTGAAACTAAATATTTCAAAATTAAAAAAATCAGTTATTGTTTCCATTATTTTTTATTAATTAATTTTACATATTCCTCCTGTACTGCCCACCAACTTCAAACAAAGCATTTGTTATTTCTCCTAATGAACATATTTTTGACGCTTCCATTAACAAGTCAAATATATTTTCATTTTGAACGGCAGCTTCTTGTACTTTTTGTAATAATTTTTCTGCCTTACCTTTACTGCCTTTATGTAGTTCCTTTAGCATAGCAATTTGGTATTTCTTTTCCTGTTCAGTCGCTCTAATTACTTCCTCAGGAATGACAGTAGGAGATCCTTTTTTGTTTAAGAAAGTATTTACCCCAATAATTGGGTATTCACCAGTGTGTTTTAAAGTTTCATAATACAGACTTTCCTCTTGTATTTTACTTCTTTGGTACATAGTTTCCATTGCACCTAATACACCACCTCTTTCTGTAATTCTGTCGAATTCTAATAATACTGCATCTTCAACTAAATCGGTTAATTCTTCAATAATAAAAGCACCTTGAATAGGATTTTCATTTCTAGCCAATCCTAACTCTTTATTTATGATAAGCTGAATAGCCATTGCTCTTCTTACTGACTCTTCAGTAGGGGTAGTGATAGCTTCATCATAAGCGTTAGTGTGTAGAGAATTACAATTATCATAAATTGCATATAGTGCCTGCAATGTAGTGCGAATATCGTTAAAATCAATTTCCTGTGCATGAAGAGATCTTCCTGATGTTTGTATGTGATATTTTAACATCTGAGCTCTTTTGTTAGCTCCATATTTGTTTTTCATGGCTTTCGCCCATAACCTACGAGCAACACGCCCAATTACTGCATATTCTGGATCTACACCATTACTGAAAAAGAAGGAAAGGTTAGGTCCAAATTCATTAATGTCCATTCCTCTACTTAGGTAGTATTCCACATAAGTAAATCCGTTAGCCAAAGTAAATGCTAATTGTGAAATTGGGTTGGCGCCTGCCTCAGCAATATGATAACCTGAAATAGAAACTGAGTAGAAGTTTCTTATTCCATTGTCAATAAAATATTCCTGAACATCGCCCATCATTCTTAGTGCAAATTCAGTTGAGAAAATACAAGTATTTTGTGCCTGGTCTTCTTTTAAAATATCAGCCTGTACAGTCCCTCTAACTTTGGTTAATGTTTCTATTTTTATTTTTTGGTAAATATTATTGTCTAACACTTCATCTCCTGTAACTCCTAATAAAAAGAGTCCTAATCCATTGTTTCCTTCTGGTAAATCTCCTTGATATTTTGGCCGTACAACTCCTTTATTTTTGTAGATGCTTGCAATCTTTTGTTCTATTTGTTTTTTTAATCCGTTTTCTGAAATGTATTTTTCACATTCTTGATCAATAGCGGCATTCATAAAGTAGGCTAGTAACATTGGTGCTGGTCCGTTGATAGTCATACTTACGGATGTCATAGCATTTGCCAATTCAAAACCAGAATAGAGTTTCTTCAAATCATCCAGGCAACAGATAGAAACTCCTGCATTCCCAATTTTACCATAAATATCAGGCCGTTCTCCTGGGTTGTTTCCATAAAGGGTTACCGAATCAAAAGCAGTAGAAAGTCGTTTTGCAGGCATACCTAAACTTACTAGGTGGAAACGCTTATTTGTTCTTTCAGGACCTCCTTCGCCAGCAAACATTCTTGTTGGGTCTTCTCCCTCTCTTTTAAAAGGAAATAAACCTGCAGTATACGGAAATTCTCCTGGTAAATTTTCCTGCAATTGCCATTTTAATAAATCACCCCAAGCTTCATATTTTGGTAAAGCAATTTTAGGAATTGATGATCCTGATAGGGAAGTGGTTTGTGTTTCAATAGATAACTCTCTGTCTCTCACTTTAAATTTAAAAACCTTTTCTTGGTATTTTTTCTGTACTTCATCCCAGCTTTCAATTAGGATTTTGTTTTTAGGATGTAAATCCAATACAAGAGTTTCGTATTTACTTTGTATTTGTGAAATTACTTCATTAGGTGCATCAGCCAAAAGGTCTAATGATTTCTGAAGGGAATATAGGTTTTGTGCTATATTTTTTTGGTCGATTGCCCATTTATCATATGCTCTGTTGTTTTCTGATATTTCGGATAGATAACGTACTCTATTGGGAGGAATAACAAAAATCTTCTCACTCATTTCGTCAGTAATTTCAAAAGTAGAATCAAAGTTTCCTAATCCTTTTTCTGAAAACTTGTCCATTATAGCTTTGTAGAGTGAATTTGCTCCTGGGTCGTTAAACTGTGAAGCAATTGTACCATAAACTGGCATTGATTTTACATCTTTATCAAAAAGAGTATTGTTTCTTTGGTATTGTTTTTTTACATCTCTAATGGCATCTAAACCTCCTTTTTTATCAAACTTGTTTATCGAGATAAGATCAGCAAAGTCCAGCATATCAATCTTTTCTAGTTGTGTTGCTGCGCCATATTCTGGAGTCATTACATAAAGAGAAACATCTGAATGTTCTAGTATTTCAGTATCTGACTGCCCTATTCCGGAAGTTTCCAAAATAATCAAATCATAATTAGCAACCTTTAAAATATCAAGGGCATCCTTAACGTGTGCGGATAGGGCTAGATTAGCTTGCCTAGTGGCTAATGAGCGCATATATACATTGTTCGATTTTATGGCATTCATCCTTATTCTATCGCCTAATAATGCACCTCCTGTTTTTCTTTTAGATGGATCAACTGATACAATAGCAATTTTTTTGTCAGGAAAGTCGGCAATAAACCTTCTTACCAATTCATCCACTAATGATGATTTTCCTGCACCACCTGTACCTGTAACTCCAAGTACTGGAGTAGCTGACATTTCTGCAATTTCTTTTATTTCGGATAAAATAGTGCTATGCTTTTCAGGGCAATTTTCTGCAGCTGAAATTAAACGAGCAATCGCATTTATATTTTGATTTTTTACTTCAGTAATTCCGCCTTCTAAATGCTCGCCAACTAAAAAGTCCGAACGCTTAATAAGGTCGTTTATCATACCTTGCAATCCCATTGCTCTACCATCGTCCGGATGATATATTCTTGTGATACCGTGGGCTTCTAATTCCTTTATTTCATCTGGTAAAATAGTACCACCACCACCAGCAAATATTTTTATATGTGTTGCGTTTTTTTCTTGCAAAAGGTCGTACATATACTTTAAGTACTCATTGTGCCCACCTTGGTAGGAGGTCATAGCTATTGCATTTGCATCTTCTTCAATTGCACAATTCACTACTTCTTCCACACTTCTATCATGACCTAAATGAATCACCTCACATCCAGTAGCTTGAATGATTCTACGCATTATGTTTATGGCAGCATCATGACCGTCAAATAAACTGGCTGCTGTTACAATTCTCACTTTATGTTTAGGGATATATCTATCTGCTTGCTGCATAGTGTAGGCTTTGTTTTAGCTTGCAAATATAAAAATAGTTTGTAGTTTTTGGTTTCAACTTACTAGAAACAAAATAGTGTTAAAAAAAGCCAAGCATTACTTTTGGAATTTTGATGAACTTTTTTGTTCTTTTTATTAAAGATGCTCGAGCTTACTTTTATTACTTTTGCATGTAATTATATTAATTAAATTATTCTTATGAATCTTGGATACGCTTGCATTAATTCTACATTATCAGTTCAAACACCAAAAGTAACAACTAATCGGAGTATGATTAAAAAAACCTTTACAGAGAAAGGGGTTGATTATGCTGGTGAATTAAGCATGTTGAATGTTGCTGATTTAACTACAATACTTAAATGGAATGTTGATAATGGCATTAATCTTTTTAGGTTATCATCAGAGCTTTTTCCATGGGCATCCGAATATAAATTTACTGATTTACCCCAATACCAAAGCATATGCAAATTACTATCTATTGCAGGTGAATTTGCAAAAAAAAATGAGTTAAGAATAACCTCTCACCCTGGCCCATTTAATGTTTTAGTTTCTCCCCGTGAACATGTTGTAGAAAACACAATTACTGATTTATGTATACATGGTGAAATGTTTGATATGTTAGGTTTAAGTAGGACACCATTTAATAAGATTAATATACATTGTAATGGAGTGTATGGTGATAAAATTTCTGCAATGGATAGATTCTGTAAGAATTTTGAAAGATTACCAAAATCAGTTCAAACTCGATTGACTGTTGAAAATGATGATAAAGCATCTATGTATTCTGTATTAGATTTGATGTATATACACAATAGAATAGGTATTCCAATTGTATTTGATTACCATCATCATAAATTTTGTACTGGAGATTTGTCAGAACAACAAGCCCTAGAATTGGCTATTTCAACATGGCCTAATGGTATTAAGCCAGTGGTACATTATTCTGAATCAAAATCATTGCATGAGAGTGATGATAAAATTAAGCCACAAGCACATTCTGATTATATTCATAAACTACCTAATTTATATGATAATGATGTGGATGTAATGGTAGAAGCAAAAGCTAAAGAGTTATCAATATTACCATTCCTAAATTTGTGAATTTAAATTAATTTCCTAATTTTGTTACACTTTAAAATTCTTTATGTTTAGTAATTGCTAAAATGAAGTACATTGTCTTTTTAATTATCATTCTTTATCATTATGAAAAAATATTTTTTAATTATATTATTTATTCCTTTTTATAGTTTTTCCCAGATTCAAGATTGTGGAACAATCCCAACAGAAGCACAAATTGATTACTTAAAACGAACAAGTAGTGCTAGAGAAAATTGGAATAGTCCTGAATCAATCTTGTACTTGCCCATACAGAATCACGTAGTTCGGCAGTCAAATAGTACTGGAGGACTAACAGCATCTGATATTAATTTTGTAATGAGTCAACTAAATACGTATTATGCTAATAGTAGTATTCAATTTTATGAGTGTTCGTCAACTAATTATATTAATAACTCAACATATTATAATTTCTCTTCATCTCAGGAATCAGTATTCTGTGGAGCTAATGACATATCTGATGTAATAAATATCTATTACTTTAACTCTGTATTAAGTTCTACTGGGAGTTCTTTATGTGGTTATGCTTATTTTCCGCCTGGTCCTGATCGGGTTATTATGAAAAACTCTTGTGCTACTAATGGGAGTACAATTGTTCATGAATTAGGACATTACCTTTCTCTATATCATACTCATGGTCCAACAAATAATGGTACTACTTCAGAATTAGTAAATGGATCAAATTGTAGTACGTCAGGAGATGATATTTGTGATACACCGGCAGACCCAAATCTATCTGGACTAGTAACATCTTCTTGTCAATATACAGGTACATCTGTTGATGCAAATGGACAAGCTTACGTGCCAGATCCTACAAATATTATGTCTTATTCACAGAAGATTTGTCGAACTTTTCTTAGTTCAGGTCAATATAACAGAGTAAATTATAGTGCTATTAATGATAGAAGTTATTTGAACTGTGTTTCAAATGGTTACGGATGTACTGATCCTAATGCATTAAATTATAACTCTAGTGCAACTATAGATGATGGTTCTTGTAACTATTCTTGTTCCTATCAAGGTTTAGATGAAGTGATTGTTAATTTATATGATACCTATGGAGATGGTTGGAATGGTAATACTATATCTTTAGATAGTTTATATTTTACTTTATCTAGCGGCTATAGTGGTTCATTTAGTGCTTGTATTGATTTGTCTTCTTGTATTAACGTTTTATATAATCCATCTAGTGCTCAATCTTGGGAGTATGAGAATTCTTGGGATATAACAGATTTGTCTGGCAATATATTGCTTTCAGGAAATAATATTGGTTCTGGTGGAGATTTTGGCTCTGGTTGTAATATTCTTGGTTGTACTGATGTTAATGCAGTAAATTATAATTCAAGTGCAACTATAGATGATGGTACTTGTATGTATGCTCCTCTTAGCTCTAGTGTAATAATTAGTGCTGTAAGTTGTGCAGGGAAAGCTGATGGAGCAATTGATGTAACTGTTAGTGGAGGAGTTCTTCCTTTTGTATATTCTTGGAATAATGGAATGACTACTGAGGATATTTCTGGAATTTCAGGAGGGAATTATGATTTAACAATTTCTGATGCTCAAAGTCAAACTTTGACAACAACTTACATTGTTAATGAAGATTTACCTTTGAATTTGAGCTATTCAATAACGAATGCTACAACTAATACTTCAACTGATGGCGCTATTGATTTGACAGTAATTGGTGGATTAGCACCTTACGTTTATTTTTGGAATACTTCTCCTACTCAAGCATCTGAAGATCTAAGTGGATTATTGGCAGGAGATTATATTGTTTATGTGGGTTATAATAACTGGAATTGTTTTGTAGCTGATACCGTTACAGTGAATGTAATTGTTTCAGGTTGTACTGATCCTTTAGCAATAAACTATGACCCAACCGCTATTGTTGATGATGGTTCTTGTACATATTTCCCTATTCAATGTTCTATTTCTTCACCTACAGGGGCTTATATTTCTGAATTAATTCATGATAGAGCAAGAATCAATTGGGACAATATGAATGATGCTAATTGTATGGTTAATCAATATCGTATACGATATAGAGAAATTGGATCTAGTTCATGGTCATCTAAAACTATGTCAGGTTCTGGTTTGTGTATGTTTGGTTTAAATACTACGAGTAAGAAGATTTTAGGTTTATCTCCTTCAACTACTTATGAGTACTATATGAAAGCTTGGTATTGTGGTGGTGGTGTTTCATCATGGTCTGCTATCCAAAACTTTACAACTTTAGATGAGTGCGATAATGTAATTAACTTTACAGTAAGCACACCTACAAATACTAAGGCTAGCTTCACATGGGATAGTACAACAGCTTACAGTTTTGCTCGTATTAAGTTAAGAGAAGATATAACTGGATCCTCTTGGATTACCGCAGGTGGCTTTGGAGTAATGTATCCAGCCCTTAATAAGTCTAAGAATGGATTAACACCAGGACAAACTTACCGTGCATCAGCTAGAACATGGTGTGATCCTTCAGGTGGAGCTTACCGTTCTGCAGGTTGGACATCTCCAATCTTTTGGACACAACCAACTTCTGTTAGAATTGAAGGGGGCAGTGCAATCAATAATTTATTTATTTATCCTAACCCTTCAAAGGATATTTTTTATGTAAGCTTTTCTTCTGTTAAAAAACAAGACTTAAAAGTAAGGATAATGAATGTAATAGGAGAGGAGTTAATAAACGATAATTTAGAACAGTTCATTGGTGAATACACCAAACAAGTTTATTTAGCTGCTTATACTAAAGGAGTTTAC
The DNA here is from genome assembly GCA_949511925.1 of Cryomorphaceae bacterium. Taxonomy (GTDB): domain Bacteria; phylum Bacteroidota; class Bacteroidia; order Flavobacteriales; family BACL11; genus UWMA-0277. The sequence continues at coordinate 11,343 of CATEYX010000085.1, forward strand.
TTCTTAGAAATCACAACTAATGATGGAGTAGTTAATAAGAAATTAATTCTTCAGTAATGCTATTAAATTTTTAATATTAAAAAGCCCGACCATTTGTTTGGGTTTTTTTTATGCTATTTGAAAATTCTTTACTTGTTAAGTACATACGAGACAATTTACATAATTGACTTAATAGTTACCGTTTCCTTTGATATTACTAGTTAGATTCTAATTCAAGAAAAAATAAAAGAGCAAGTAACAACTAGCCCCTGCTGACTAAAAACAAATTCCTTACTTTTACCACAATAAAACTTTAATAAAATGAATAAAATTTTACTTCTTGCAATAGGTTTGACTTGTTTTGCTTCTTGTACACAAAAAAAAAATAAACAAGTTGTTTTTGCTTCTGATAATCCTGCTGAAAGAGTTGTGTGGGAACGCATCCGCTTGGCTGACCCCGCTACGGCAGAAATACCAAATGACATCAGAAAAAAAGAAATAATTTTTGCCAAGACTTTACCAAAGTCTGCTGCAATGTCAAAAACAAATTGGGTGCATAGAGGTCCTTATAATGTTGGTGGGCGTACTAGAGCTTTAGCTATGGACGTGAATGATGAAAATATTCTGTTTGCAGGAGGTGCGAGTGGAGGTATGTTTCGTTCAACTGATGGAGGCTTAAGTTGGGAAATGACAACTAGCCCAAACCAATTACACAATGTAACTTGTGTTGCTCAAGATACCAGAATAGGGCATGAAGATACTTGGTATTTTGGTAGTGGTGAGTTAACAGGTAGTTCAGCTAGTGGAGGAGAGGCTTATTACCAAGGTAATGGTATTTATAAATCAGTTGATGGTGGTTTAAGTTGGGATTCCTTAGCGGTTACTGCAACAAATACCAACGGTTTTGATAGTGATTTTGATTTTATTTGGAATGTAAAAACTGACCCTTCTAATGATAGCTTAGATGTTGTTTATGCTGCTGTTTACAGTGCAATATATAGAAGTGAAAATGGTGGAAATTCTTGGACAAAAGTATTAGGAGGAGGTAGTGCTTATTATGCAAATGTAGAGGTAACTTCTACTGGTGTTGTCTATGCTACACTTAGTTCAGACGGAACGGATAAAGGAATTTGGAAATCAGTAGATGGGCAAAACTGGACAAACATTACTGATTCTTTATTTACACCAATTTATGGCAGAATTGCAATTGGTGTTAATGCTAGTGATGAAGATGAAGTCTATTTTTTAGCTGCTGAAACAGATGGTTACGGTCAGCACACTGATATTTTCTTTAATGGAGAGACCTGGACTTCCCTATGGAAATACAATGCAAATACAACTACTTGGAATGATATTTCTTTAAATATACCCGCTAATCAGAATTCATCTTTTGATAATTTTAATGCTCAAAGGGGTTACGATTTGCTTGTAAAGGTACATCCTGATAATCAGAATACGGTTTACATAGGCGGTACTAATTTATGGCGATCTACAGATGGGTTTTCAACTCCTAATAACACTATGATTATTGGTGGTTACCTTATTGGCTCTTCTGAAGGAGATGGTAATTGGGGAGTCTATCCAAATCATCATCCTGACCAGCATGATTTATTGTTTTTACCATCAAATACTGATGTCTTACTTTCGGCAACTGATGGGGGAGTATTTAAATCTAATGACACTTTTGCTGATACAGTAGAATGGACTTCCCTTAATAATGGATATTACACATCACAATTGTATGGAGTAACGATAAGTAGGAATGCAAATTCTGAAGTTATGCATGGTGGCTTTCAGGATAATGGAAATTTCATTACTTTTTCGGATGATGTGCAAACTCACTGGAATATGCCTTTTAATGGAGATGGAGCCTTTGGAGGAATATCTGATAATGAAGAAGATTTTTATCTCACAATCCAAAGAGGAGTGATGTATAAAATGAAATTAGATACCAATGCAAACCGTTTAGCATTTAACAGAATGGATCCTGCTTCTATTGATAGTAGTGACTATATGTTTATCAATCCAATGGTAATGGATAAGAATTCTGATATTCTTTATATGGCTGCTGGAAATAAATTATGGAGAAATAATGATATTGCTAATATCCCTTATAATAACTCTCATGCCAAGAATGATTTAGGTTGGGAAATGTTATCAGATACTTTTCCAAATTATGCTTTAAAGATTTCAGTTATTGAGCCTTCTGTTTCCCCTGCTAATGTTGTGTATTTAGGAACACAGAATAAATACATTTATAGAATTGACAATGCTAATATCGGCGATCCTGCTGTTGTTCAGTTGCCAAATATCCCTACCTCAAGTAATGCCTATTGTTCGGATATTGCAGTTAACCCTAGTAATGCTAATGAACTTTTAGTTATCTATTCTAATTATTCAATCTATTCAGTTTTCCATAGTAATGACGGTGGGCAAAGCTGGGTGAAAGTAGCTGGTAATTTAGAGCAGAATCCTTCTGGTCAAGGAAATGGACCATCATGTCGTTCTGCAAAAATTATTCCTTTGGGGAACGATACATTGTATTTGGTAGGTACTTCAGTAGGGCTTTTCGGTACAGCTAATTTAGACGGACAAAATACAGTATGGAAACAAGTTGCTGATCAAGAAATTGGTGCTGTTGTAATTGAAACATTAACTTACAGAGCTAATGATGGTTTATTAGTTGTTGGTACGCATGGAAATGGAATTTTTCAAACTAACTTAACTTCAGCAAATGATTTGTTGACAGGTGTGGAGAGTTTGTTTGTTAAGAATTTAGAAATGAATATCTACCCTAACCCTGTATCCCATACTGTGAATGTTGAGTTTACTTTAAAAACAAACAGTCAGGTTAAACTTCAGCTTTATGATGAATTGGGTAAGTTAGTTAAAAGAATAAGAAAAGATAACTATAAAATAGGTAGTAATAAAATTCAGCTAGAGATAGGTAGTTTAAAATCGGGTATTTATTTTGTTAGTCTAAATGTTGATGGAGAAGTATTTACTAGGCAAATTGTAAAAAAATAATGAAAAATTTAAAACTGATATTCTTATGCCTTCCTTTTTTTGGGTATGCTCAAGTTACTCCATTACCTGATTCTAATTTTGAATTAGCTTTGGTTAATTTAGGGCTTGATAATATTGTTGATGGTTTTGTACTTAACTCAAGAATTGATACACTTACCTCATTAATTATTCCTGGTAGTAATATTGAATCTTTAGAAGGTATAGCTGCTTTTCAATCTCTTAATTATTTGGATTGCTCATCTAATAATATTGATACTTTGGACTTAAGCAATAATTATCTTAATTATTTAGATTGTTCAGATAATCAGTTAATTGAAATTGATGTTAGTAATCATCTTAATTTGCTAACCTTTAAATGTAGTTACAATGAATTTAATTATATTGATGTAAGTCAAAATACTTCCTTACTTTATTTTGAATGCATTAAAAATAAAATTACATCATTGGATATTAGTAATAATATATTCTTAACGGAATTATGGTGTAATGACAATAATCTTACTAATTTAGATGTTGGAGGATTAATGATGTATGTGTTGGTATGTGATAATAATCAATTAACTACAATTGATAATTTGAGTGATAATATTTCTTTAAAGCATTTAAGTTGTTCAGGTAATAATATTGCCTCACTTTTACTTTTGGCTCACCCTCAGTTAAATTGGCTTTCTTGTTCTAAAAATCAACTCTTTCAGTTGGATGTTAGTAGTCAGATGGATTTGAATTATTTCTTTGTTTGGGATAATCCTGCTTTAAACTGTATTAAAATTGCTGATGTTTCATTAGCTAATGCTACATGGTCCGTTTGGAATGGTCAATCAGGAAATATTGATGGCCATCATTATTTTAGTGCAAACTGTATTTTATCTTCTTCTTTACAGTTGATAGATAATAAGCAACTTTCTTTAATAATTAATTTAAATGGTCAGCAAAGCAGAGTGGTCAAAAATAAACCTCTTTTTTATAGATATAATGATGGTAGTGTCGAACAGAAAATAATACTTGAATAATGAAAAACACATTCCTTTTACTAATTTTACTTCCTTTTTTATCTTCAGCTCAGTTCACCTATATACCTGATGATAATTTTGAGCAAGCATTAATTAACTTGGGTTATGATTTTGTTTTAGATGATAATGTTGAAACTGCAGGTATTGATTCAATAACATCATTGTATGTTAATGGCTTAGGCATTTCTGATTTAACTGGAATTGCTAGTTTTTCTTCCTTAAAGGATTTATTCTGTAATTCTAACCAATTAATATTCCTTAATTTGAGTAATAATACTCAGCTTTTTGAGGTGTCCTGTGGAAATAATCAGTTAACTTATATTGATGTAAGAAATGGAAATAATTCTGGGTTATGGTATTTTAATTCTGTAAATAATCCTTCCTTAATTTGTATTGATGTAAATGATGTTTCCAATGCAGTATACAATTGGAGCACTGATAGCTGGACAAATTTTAGCACAAATTGTAGTTCTACAGGAGTTAAAAATTATAGTAATCAAAGAAAATTAATAAAAGTGCTAGATGTATTTGGTAGAAGTGTTACTCCAAAGCAAAATATGCCATTGTTATATATTTATGATGATGG
>CATEYX010000086.1 GCA_949511925.1 Cryomorphaceae bacterium
AATAGATTCTCCTTCCATTATCATTTGACCATCAGCAGTAAACTCAACATCTGCAAACTCCCACTCTGGATCTGAAGATGTTGTTGTGTAGCTAGTATCCATTAAGGTCATTCCTGCCATAGTAACGGTATAATTAACATCAGCAGAAGTTGGTGTCCAAGTACCTATAATTGAGTAAATACAAGACCCGTCATCATTAGTGGCACTATTATTGTAGTTAGTTGCAGTTGCATCTGTACAACCATCTACGACAGATGGTATAATCGAATCATCTTCTTCTTTTTTACAAGCAGCAAAAATAATTGATACTGCTAGTAATGTGTAAATTAATTTTTTCATTTTTCATTTATTTGTTAATATTTAACAAAAATAAGTTATTTAAAATAAATTGCTATGCTAAGCATAGTATATTTGGATCTAATAAAAGTAGATGCCTTACAGGTTCAGCAAGCTTATTACAAAATTTAAGTCTATTTTTAAGAGGAGAATTGTTTGTTAAAAAAAATTATAACAATCCAAACTGATTTAAATGATGCGAATAATGTTTCCTTTGAAAGAGAATCCATTGGTTAGTATCTAATTCCCCAAAATAGGGATGGATAGCTTTAAAGTCTTTATTTTCAATTAAGAAGGCAATCATATTATCGCTTGAATTTATTAATTCTCTTTTTAATTCTTCAATACCTTCGTTAATATTCTCCTTGAAATTGAAGCCAATATCATTTGCAACAACTAATCCTTTTTTTATTGCTTTATCAGTATATAAGAAGGCAATTGCTTTTTTGACATACTCTTCTTTAATTAGTAAAGTGTTATTCCCAAAATGCATCATTTTACTGCTTTGCATTAAATGGATTAGCATTTCTTTGGCAGTCATAGTTCCCCATTTGGCTTTACTATCTTCTTTTAAGTTTGCTAGAACTGTAGTTAAGGTTGTATCAAAAAAATGAGTTAATTCTTTTTCCATTCTTTTTGTTCTTTTTTAGTTAGGAAAGTCCAAGCTACAATTCTGGTAATTTTATTGCCAGTACCCATATTAATCGTCTTAACTTCAAATGCTTCTATCTTTTCTAAAGAGCTATAAATCCTATTCAGGTTTTTCTCATTAGAAACTAATGTCGTAAACCACAAGCAGTTTTCAGCATAGTTTACGCTTTCAGTTATCATGTTATTTATGAATTGTTTTTCTCCTCCTTCACAAATTAGTTCATTTACCATTCCTGAAAAGCTGAGTTGTATTTTTTTTGATCTTTTTCCTGTAAGGTTTCTTACTTTTCGCATACTACCTTTAAGGGCTTCCTTTTTAGAAGCATGAAAAGGAGGATTACAAATACTTACATCAATTTTATCCTTAGGCTTAATGATTCCTTTAAAGATTTTATTTTCATCCTTTTGCAATCTGAATTTTACTTTTCCTTTAAGTGTAGGGTTTGCTTTTATGATTTCTTTTGCACAAGCAATAGCGTCAGCATTTACTTCAGAAGCAATAAAATTCCATTGGTATTC
>CATEYX010000087.1 GCA_949511925.1 Cryomorphaceae bacterium
CACCTTGCACTTATTATTTTGTTGTCTCTTATTATAACAGCTCCATCATGCAGAGGGCTATTTTTGTAAAAAATACTTTCTATCATAGGAACAGAAATTTCTGCATTCATTGCTACACCAGTTTCTGCAAATACTGCCAAATCATCCATCTGTGTGATAACCATTATAGCTCCTGTTTTAGTTTTTGCCATATCTTCACATGCTTTTGCAATAGCTGAAGTGTTTAAATGGTTGTCATGCTCTACTTTATAGTTGAATTTAAAAAGGCCTTTATTTTTAATCACTTTCCCTTTTCCTATGAACATGAGGAACTTCCTGAGTTCTTGCTGAAAGACTATAACTAGTATAATAACACCAACACCAATAAATTGCCCTAAAATTTCGCTTAACAGCTGAAAATTGAAAGCATCTACAATTTTCCATAATAAGTAAATAGCGGCTAATCCAATAAAGATATTGATAGCTACTGTCCCTCTTACTAGTTTGTATAGTTGATAAATTAATACGGCAACCAACGCTATATCAATAATTTCTATAAAGCCAATTTCTAAAAATTCCATTAACAATTATTTTTTGCGAATGTAGTGATTTTAATGCATTCCATAGCTTCCTTCACATCATGCACCCTTAAAATGGATGCTCCTTTTTGCAATGCCATAGTATTGGTTACACTTGTTCCGTTTAATGCTTCTTGCGGACTTGTATTTATTAATTTGTATATCATGCTTTTGCGTGATGTCCCAATTAGTACTGGTAATTCAAATTGATTAAATTGATCAAGTGCATTTAAAAGCTGATAATTATGAGCTAAAGTTTTGCCAAAACCAAAACCAGGGTCAATAATGATTTGTTCGACACCTTTAGCTTTCAGTAAAGTTATTTTTTTATCAAAATAAGAAATCACTTCAGCTACTACATTATTATAAGTAGGGTTGTTTTGCATGTTTTGTGGAGCTCCTTTAATGTGCATTATAATGTAAGGTACTTGTAGTTTTGCTATAGTGTCAAACATATTTTCATCCATTTCACCTGCTGAAATATCATTTATGATATGTGCTCCAGCCCTTATGCATGCACTAGCTGTTTTTGCCCAAAAGGTATCAATTGAAATAATGATTTCAGGAATCTCAGTTTTTAACAATTTGATAATTGGTAAAATTTTTAAAAGTTCGTCATCTGCCTGTATCAAAGTGGCCCCTGGTCGTGAGGATTGCGCTCCAATATCAATTATTGATGCTCCTTCCTCTAGCATTTTTTTGCATCTTGCTATAATTTGTTCTTCATTTAAGTATAAGCCACCATCAAAAAATGAATCCTCAGTCACATTCAAAATCCCCATTACAATTGGGTTTTTTGTTGAAAACACACTTGAATTGCTTTTTCCTTTTATGGAATTTGACACGCTAAATGATGTATATTTCGGCATTATTAAAGGTTAATTTTATATGGAACAGACAATTACTGAATACGATTCAATAATAAAAAAATGTGAGGACATTTTCGCTAAGAAAATGAAAGATTATGGTAGTGCTTGGCGCATACTGAGAATCAGTTCTTTAACGGATCAAATTTTTATTAAAGCACAAAGGATTCGTTCAATAGAACAGAAAGGTGAACAAAAAATACAGGAAGGAGTAGCGGGTGAGTTTGTTGGAATTGTAAACTATGCAATTGTCGGACTTATCCAGTTGGATTTAGGAGTTTCTGAACTAGCAGAGGAAATGGACTATAATGAGGTTATGAACATCTTTAGTAAACATGCTAATGTTGCTAAGGAACTTATGATTGCTAAAAACCATGATTATGGTGAAGCCTGGCGTGATATGAGAGTGTCATCACTTACTGATTTAATCCTGCAAAAGATATTGCGTGTAAAACAAATTGAAGACAATCATGGAGTTACATTAATATCAGAAGGAGTAGATGCTAATTATTTAGATATGCTAAACTATGCTGTTTTTGCCTTAATTAAATTAGAAAAATAAAATTATGAAAAAGAATTTACCAATGATTATCCGAGTGCTAATTTCAGCACTGTTCTTGCTTTCAGCATTTGCAAAGCTATACCCTACGCCAATGTATGGTATTACTAAAATATTTGAAGAAGGCCAACTAATTCCTATGGGATTCTCAGAAGGGCTGGCGCCTTACTTTTCTCGTTTCATTATAGCAATTGAATTTTTTATTGCCCTTGCTATTTTACAGAAAAACTACCTTAAAAAACTAGTTATTCCTACTTCAATTCTTATGATTTTTGTGTTTAGTTTGCATTTAGCTTATTCAATATTTTTAGGCGATAGCGAAAACTGTGGTTGTTTTGGTGAATTGATTCCAATGTCTCCTTTACAAGCTTTAATTAAAAACATAATTACCATTGGTGTCTTAGGGTATTTATATAAGAATATTGCTAATGATGAAAAGAATAGTTATTCAAAATTAAGTATACAATTTTTATCTATTATGTTGTTAATGTTTGCGTTCTTACCGGTTTTATCTCAAACTAAATCAGAAGGGAGTAGTTTCGTTTCATTTGTTGAAGATGAAAACTTTAAGAATTCAGAAGATTATAAAATTCTATGTTATTTTGATGCAGGATGTGAACATTGCCAACATGCTGCAAGAAGTTTAGATTCATTATCTAACTTATCTGATAATTTTCCGCCTGTTCATATAGTGTTTTCAGATACTGAACAAGAAAATATTCCTAACTTTTTTGAATATGTAGGCAATCAATATCCTTACCAAGTAATGCCATTTGCAAATTATGATACTGATGAAGTAGATAGTTATATGGAGATTACTTTCCCTGATTATGATAACCCTATTGTGATACTTTATAAAGGAGCAAAACAAATAAGATTATTTGATGGTACTGGGTATAATGAATATCATGCTGATGAACTACAATTACTGTTAGATAAATAAAATTGTGCTTGCTTACATTACAAAAAAAATAACATACGGTATCCTGGTTTTATGGGGAGTACTCACGCTAGTTTTCTTTTTGTTTAATGTATTGCCTGGCGACCCTGCTCGTATGATGTTGGACAAGCGTGAGGATGCTAATCAGTTAGCTATTATCAAGCAGAAATATGCTTTTGACCGTTCTCTTAACGAGCAATATGCTTTGTACCTTAATGATGTTTTGCCCATTTCAATCCATCATAATAGCGTTACTGCTTTTACTTCTTTAACGAGTGGAAAATATCGATTTACACAATTGTTTTCTATTGCTGATTACAACTTAGTTTTTAAAATTCCTTACCTTAGGGAATCTTTTGTGAGAATAGGAACGCCCGTTACCTCAATAATAGGGAATACTTTTAAAAATACTTTTTTTTTAGCCCTTTCTTCTATTGGAATTGCCTTGTTTTTAGGTTTAATTTTGGGAGTATTTTCTGCTTTATGTAAAGATACTTTTATTGATAAATTTATTTTATTTATCTCAGTACTAGGCATGTCCTTGCCTTCCTTTTTTGCTTCTATAATTATTGCTTGGTTTTTTGGTTTTGTGCTTCATAACTTTACTGGGCTAAATATGACGGGTAGCTTGTATGAAGTAGATGATTATGGAAGAGGTTCTTTCCTGCAACTAAAAAACTTGATTTTACCCGCAATTACTTTAGGTATTCGTCCTTTGTCGGTTATCATTCAGTTGTGTAGGAATTCTTTGTTAGAAGTGCTTTCAATGGATTATGTACGTACAGCAACAGCAAAAGGATTGAATAAATTTACCGTAATTTTTAAACATGCTTTACGCAATGCTTTGAATCCTGTAGTAACGGCAGTTTCGGGATGGTTTGCATCTCTTTTGGCAGGTGCAGTTTTTGTAGAATACATTTTTGCTTGGAACGGAATAGGAAAAGAAATAGTTGATGCTCTAAATAAAATGGACTTGCCAGTTGTTATGGGTTCAGTTCTGTTTATTGCTTCAGTTTTTGTAATCATAAATATAATAGTCGATTTAATATATGGGTGGCTCGACCCCCGAATAAGAATAAGTTAATATGAGAAAAAATATAGTTGCAGGAAACTGGAAAATGAATTTGAATAGAACAGAAGGTATTGCTTTGGTAGAAGATGTTTTAGCTAAATTGCCTACGGATAATAATACTCATGTTGTATTTGCTCCCTCTTTTGTGTATTTGCATAAAGTAGCGAAAATGTGTGCTAATACTTCTAAAGTAGCAGCTGCAGCTCAGGATTGTAGTTCTAATGAAAAAGGGGCTTTTACCGGAGAAATTTCTGCTAATATGATAGCATCTTGTAATGCTAGATATGTTGTTTTAGGACATTCAGAAAGAAGAGCTAATTTCAAGGAATCAAATGAGCTTTTAAAAACTAAAGTAGGACAAGCGTTTACTAATAATTTAAAAGTTATTTTCTGTTGTGGTGAAAGTTTAGTACAAAGAGAAAGTGGTGTGCATTTTGATTGGATTAATACTCAAATTTCTGAGAGTTTGTTTCACCTTTCATCTGAAGAATTTAAAAATATTGTTATTGCTTACGAACCTATCTGGGCAATTGGTACTGGGGTTACAGCAAGTACTGATCAAGCGCAAGAAATTCATGCATTCATCAGAAATATATTAGTTGACCAATACGGACTTGAAGTTGCTTTAAGCACATCAATATTATATGGTGGTTCGTGCAAACCAAGTAATGCAAAAGAATTATTCGCCAGCCAAGATATTGATGGAGGTTTAATTGGTGGTGCATCCTTAAATTCTGATGATTTTATTGCTATAACACAATCATTTTAATGGAATATACTGAAATAGATATTAGGTTAAAGCCTGTTGTTCCTTTTGCTGATATTTTGGTGGCTAGGCTCAATGAGATTGAGTTTGAATCCTATTGTGAAGATGAAACTGGGGTAAAGGCTTATGTGCAAACGCATTTGTTAGACGAAAGTGCAGTAAAAGAAATTATAAATGAAGTTGAAAAATTATGTGAGCTTTCTTTTACGATTACTAAAGTTAAACAAGAAAACTGGAATAAAAAGTGGGAGAATAATTTTGAGCCTGTGCATATTAATGATAAATGTGTAATTCGGGCTCATTTTCATGCTGCTTTTACTGATATAAAGCACGAAATTATTATTACACCCAAAATGTCTTTTGGAACAGGGCATCATGAAACTACTTCCTTAGTGATGAATGAAATGTTTGGAATTGAATTTACTGATAAATCAGTTTTAGATATGGGAAGTGGAACTGGAGTTTTGGCAATTTTAGCGGCCAAACTTGGTGCGACTTCACTTATCGGTATTGATTTTGATGAGTGGGCGTACGAAAATGCAGTAGAGAATGCAGAAATTAATGCAATTTCAACTATTAGTTTTATTCATGGAGATGCGGATGCAATAGGAGATGCTATATTTGATATCATTTTAGCAAACATCAATAGAAACATTATTTTGCAAGATATTGCAACTTATGTAAAAGCTATGAATACAAAGTCCGAAATTATATTTAGTGGATTCTTAAAAGAGGACATTCCGTTAATTTTAGAAAAATCAGAACAACTAGGATTAGAATTAGTTGTTTCAAAACATAAAAACAAATGGCAAATGCTACATTTAAAAAAGGCTTAATACTTTTTGTATTAACGCTCGTTTTTTCTTTTTCAACTTCCGCTCAAAAAAAAGGGAAGCTTAAAGAATTTTCAAAAGATTTCCCTATTTATCTTTTTGAATTAAATGAGTTTATGACAGCTTCAGATAATTCAGATTTGAAGGCTGTATATAAATATTTTTCAAAAAATTCATTAGAATTTACAGAAGAAGAACAAGAGAAAATTATTCTTATCTCTAATAAAATGTTGGATAAGCGTATGCGTTCTAATCCTCATTTCTCTAAGGTTTTATCTGCTTTAATGAATGTAAATAATCATGTGAAAGGGGAGAGTATGTTGCCTGAATGGTTAGGGGTTATTGATGAGACAGTTGACAATACAACTACTAAAAAATTAATGTTATTCTGTGCTTTTACGGATGATTTGGTGAGAGAAAATATTTTGCGAAAAAGCAAGGCTGCTGCTTGGTTGGTGGATACTGATGATTATAGTTTTGAGTTTGAAATGATCGAGCCTATTATTCTATTTAATTCTAATTTTAATTTAAGTTGTAGTGCTGATGGAGGTTCTTACACTATTGAAGAAACAAAAGGTAAATACTATTTTGTTTCTAATAAATGGGAGGGAAATGGAGGGGTAATTAATTGGGAAAGTCATGGTTTGGCAATTGATTCTGTTTACGCAAATATTGCTAATTATAATATTGATACTCGTAAAAGTCAATTGCTTGCTGATTCAGTAGTTTTTTATAATAAATATATTTTTCCATTACCTATTGTTGGACAGGTTGTTAATAAGTTAGCATCAGCTAGGCAAGCTGAAAAATTTCCTAAATTCACTTCATACAGTAAGAATGTAGAACTAAAAGAAATCTTTCCAAATGTAGATTATAAAGGAGGTTATAAAATGCAAGGAAAAGAATTTATTGCTGATGGTGGAGATTATGCACAGGCTAGAATTATTTTTAAAAGAAATGGTTTGCCTGTTTTTGTTGCAAATGCTAATCGTTTTAGTTTGGGCAAAGATAGAATCATTTCAAAAGAAGCAGGAATAAAAATATTTTTTGATGCAGATTCAATTTACCATTCTAATTTACAATTTAAGTATATTAATAGTGAACGGAAACTGCAATTATACAGAGATGTTAATGGTGCTTCAGGAGCCCCTATGTTGAATACTTATCATAACGTAACCATGGATTTTGAACTCTTGGAATGGAATATTGATAAAGATATCATTACATTGGGTTCTTTGCCTGGCACAGCAGAATCTCGTGTTGAATTGGAGTCCGTAGACAGGTATTTGCAAGAAAAATATGAATCAATGCAGGGGATAGATGCAATTCACCCCATATTCTTGGTGAATAATTATGTTGTAGCTAAGCAAGAAAAAAAATTCTTTGTTGAAGATTTCGCTAAGTTTTCTCGTTTTCCTTCCTTGCAAATTCAGCATTATTTGATTCAGTTGGCTAATGATGGTTTTATCTTTTATGATTATGGAGAGAAAAGGATTACTGTTTTGCCTAAGTTGTTTACTTATATCAAAGCTGCTTCTGGTTTAGGTGATTATGATGTAATTGCTTTTAATTCAATTATTAAGACAGGAGAGTATAATACTTCTGATAAATACTTGGTTAATGCAGCTTTAAATATTAAAACTAAGGATTTAAATATACTTGGAATTCATGATATTCAATTAAGTAAAGCAAGAGATGTTTATTTGTATCCTACTGATGGTTTGTTGGTGATTAAGAAGAATAGAGATTTTATTTTCAATGGTCAGATTTATGCTGGTAGAGGTCGTTTGAATTTGTTTGGTAAAAATTTCTTCTTTCATTATGATGAGTTTAAAGTAGACTTAAATGAGATTGATTCTGTACAGCTTTCAGTTCCTGTTTTGCCAATTCAAAAGGACATGTATGGTAATGAGTTATTAACGAAAGTTAAAACTGTAATTGAGGCAGTTACTGGTGATTTAAGAATTGATGACCCAACTAATAAATCGGGGTTACGAAAAGATAGTTTTCCAGGATTCCCTATCTTTAGTTCGTTTGAAGATTCCTATGCGTATTATGATAGGAAAGCTATTAATGATGGTGTATATGATAGAGATCGTTTTTCCTTCCATTTACAGCCTTTTGAAATTGATAGTTTAGATAACTATACTGGTAAGGGTTTAGCTTTTTCGGGTACTTTTGAATCAGCTGGAATTTTCCCTACTTTTGAAGATACTTTGCGTTTGCAAGAGGATTACTCACTTGGATTTACAAGAAAAACGCCTAATAATGGTTTCGATATTTATGGTGGAAAGGGGAAATACTATAATGATATCCATTTGAGCCATAAAGGACTAAAAGGAAGTGGTGATTTTGAATATTTAACATCTAAGGCTTCAGCTGAGGAAATTTTTTTCTTTCCTGATTCTACCAATCTTTACACGCAAACTTTTGCTATAAATGAGGTTGTTTCTGGTATTGAATTCCCTCAGGTTAGTAATACAGAAACCTATGCTCATTTTATGCCTTATAAAGATAGATTAGAGATTGATAAAAGAAAAGATGAATTTGATTTTTATAATGGACAAGCAAGCTTTAATGGAAACTTGTTAATGCAACCTACTGGCGTTACTGGTAATGGTATTATGACACTAGATAAAGCAGAGGTAAGTTCCAATTTATTTACTTATAATGCCTCTTGGTTTGGGTCGGATGCTGCTAGTTTGAATGTATATGAAAGTGGTGGGGCTATTGCTTTTAAAGCAAACAATCTCCGTACACATATTGACATGAAAATGCGTGAAGGTGTTTTTCATTCCAATGGAGCTGGTTCTTATGTTGAATTACCAGCCAATCAATACATCTGTTATATTGATAAGTTAAAATGGGAAATGGATGAAGAACTGTTAACTTTGGGTGATGAAGTAGCTTCTTCTAAGGGATCAGAATTTATATCTGTTCATCCGCATCAGGATTCCTTAGGCTTTATAGCTACTACTGCTAATTATAGTTTGAAGGATTATATAATTCATGCTAATGGAGTAGAGGATATTGCGGTAGCTGATGCTATAATTTATCCTGATTCAGGAATAGTAACCGTTAAAAAGAAAGCTATTATTCAAACTCTTTATGGAGCAAGAGTTTTGGCTGATGATTTAACAGAATATCATACTTTCACGAATGCATCTGTTGATATTATTTCTGCTCATAAGTACACGGCAAGTGGGGATTATACCTATAGAGATGCTATGAATCAGAAACAACAAATTTTCTTTAAAGAAATAAGAGTTGGAGAAGACTCTGTTACTATGGCTAGAAGTGATGTTGAAACAGATAAGCCTTTTCATATTGATAGTAAGTTCGATTTTAAAGGAAGTCTGGATTTATTTGCTGATAGAAGAAACTTAATTTTTGATGGTTATTTTATGGCAAATCATTCTTGTGAATTATTAGATAAGGAGTGGGTGAAATTCCGTTCGGAAATTGACCCTCAAAATATTGTATTCACTTTAGACGAAAAACTATATAATGATGAGAAGGGTTTAATTTCCACAGGCTTAGTTATGAGCTTGGATTCTACGGATATATATTCTACATTCTTAAGTAGAAAGGACAGAATAATAGATGCAGATTTGTTAAAAGCATCTTATACTTTGGCCTATGATAAAAAACGATTTGCTTATGTTATTGGTGGTCCTGATACTTTGTCAAACTACTTTACGCTTTATGATAGAACTTGCAAGACAACAGGAGAAGGTATAGTTGATTTAAATCTAGATTTTGGTCAAGTTGATGTAACAAGTGTTGGGATGCTTTCAGATGATATTAAAAATAATAAAAAGGAGTTTGAAGGGTTCTTTATGTTGGATTTCTTTTTCTCGGAAAAAGCAATGCAAGTTATGGCAAAAGATATTTATTCAGCTCCTGGTGATGGATTGTTTGAGTATGATGAGGCTTATGCAAATAACTTAGGAAGAATTGTTGGGGATGAAAAAGGAGATATGCTTATGCTTGACTTGGAGTTAAAAGATGAATTTGTTGACTTTCCAAAAGAAATGAATCATACTCTGTCCTTTACTAAGGCTAAATTTAAATGGGATAATGTAAATAAAGCATATGTTGCTAAGGGTGAATTATGGCTTGGCAACATTAATGAGAGTCAGCTTAATGGTTTGTTAGATGGTTATATTATTGTTGAGAAAGGTAGGAATTCTGATATTTTAACAATTTACTTGCAAACAGAATTCTATGATGAATATTACTTTCAATACAAGAATGGGGTGATGCGTTCTTGGTCAACTAATGAGGAATTTAATATCGCAATTCGTGAAATTACTGATGCTAAGCGTAAGGCTGAACCTAAAAAAGGTGCTACTCCTTACCGATATATGTCTGCACCTGAAGATGTTACTGAGAAGTTTTTAAAATCAGTTAAGAAAAAGTATTAATCACTATCTTGCAGCCCATTTATGTTGACAACTGAAACTCTTTTATTCATCCTTCTAGCTTACTTAACAGGTGCTTTTCCTTCAGCAGTTTGGGTAGGAAAAACATTCTATAAAATTGATGTGCGCGAGTTTGGTTCTGGTAATGCTGGGGCTACAAATACTTTTAGGGTATTGGGAAAAAAGGCTGGTGTTCCTGTTTTGATAATGGATACTTTTAAAGGATGGCTTAGTGTAAATTACATTTCATGTTTAACAAATATTCCTCAATCAGCTGAGGCTATTTTTGAAATTCAATTGGCTTTTGGTATTGCAGCAGTTATTGGTCATTTGTTTCCTATTTATACAGGTTTTAGAGGAGGAAAAGGAATTGCTACTTTACTAGGTTTATTGATCGGTTTACATACAGAAGCAGCATTATACTCTATTTTGGTATTTGTTATTGTTTTTGTTACTTCAAAATATGTTTCCTTGGGTTCAATTTTAGCTTCTATAGCTTTTCCTATTCTTGTTATTTTAATTTTAGGCTCAACTAATGTATCCTTAAATTTATTTGCGTTCTTTGTACCCATCTTATCGTTAATAACTCATCAAAAAAATATTGAAAGGTTGCTAAGGGGGGAGGAAACAAAAGTTAAATTTGGTAAAAATAACTAACTATGAAAAAATCACAAGATTCTACTTCAAAACAGAAATCAAGTAAGATTAAGGATAAATCGTTATTTTTAATAAATGATGATTTTAATTCCTTTGACTATGTTGTAGATTGCTTAACAGCAATTTGCGACCATGAAATAATACAAGCAGAGCAATGTGCATTACTTACTCATTACAAGGGAAGTTGCGAAATTGTAATGGGTGAAAATGCTGATTTAGAGCCATTAAGAGAGGATTTGGCTCTGTATGGTTTAAATGTTGAGATTCTTTAATATTTTACAGTAAAAATATTTGTGCTAAGGGCTAATAAATTATATTTGCAACTTTATTAGGACTCGTAGCATAATTGGATAGTGCACTAGATTACGGCTCTGGAGGTTGGGGGTTCGAGTCCCTCCGAGTTCACAATAAATAATAATCCTAGAACGTAAGTTCTGGGATTATTTATTTTATAATTTTAATGACAGCTGTTTTTCCTAATTCTAATTGAGTAATTATTGGATATTTAGTTTTGTTATCGACTAGTTGTATGCGGCTAGTATTGGGTGGTGAAGTTCCTAAATTAGTAGCCTTAATTTCAATAATGTTTTCTCCATCTACTAATTTGTATTTAATTTTTTTGCGTTTATTAGTTGTTTCAAAATTATCAAGGATGATATTCCCATTTATAGTGAG
>CATEYX010000088.1 GCA_949511925.1 Cryomorphaceae bacterium
ATTGAAAGTGCTGAACAGGCCAATGAGCTAGGGATTTTTGTACATACCTTAGGAATGGGACTCAGTAAAGGAGGTCCTATACCTATTTATAACAAATACGGAAACCGAACGGGCTACAGAAAAGATAGAGATGGAAATACGGTAGTCAGTAAGCTAAACGAGAATTTGTTACAGCAAATTGCCAATGCTGGAAAAGGAACTTATGTTCGTGCCAACAATTCCAAAGCAGGACTATCCACCCTATTTGCTGAAATAAATAAAATGGAGAAGAAAGAAATTGGCACCATGGTATTTACTGAGTACAAAGACAGATTTCAATTGTTTATTGGCCTAGCATTACTGATGTTGATAATTGACTTAATGATTTTAGGAAGAAAAAATAGATGGAGTAATCGTATTAATTTTTATAAAGAATAATGAAAAAAATACTCTTCATATTATCTTTTTTAATGAGTTTTAACTCCTTTGCTCAGAATAAGAAATCATTACTGAGAGATGGCAATGAACTGTATACCGATAGCAGTTATAATGAGGCAGAAATGCAATACCGAAAATCATTAGAAAAAGATCAAGATTATTTTAATGCTTCTTTTAATTTAGCGGATGCTGTTTATAAACAAGAACGCTATGAAGAATCTTCTGCACTTTTTGATGCACTAAAAGATAATGCTCCTACTGAAACTGATTTAGCAAAAGTGTATTATAACTTAGGAAATTCATTAGTAAAAGAAAAAAAACTAGAAGAGGCTATTGAAGCCTACAAAAGTGCTTTACGGATTAACCCTAAGGATAAAGACACAAGACATAACTTAGCAATTACGCATAAGCAAAAACAACAGCAAGAAAATAAAGACGAAAACAAAGAAAACAAGGACGAGCAAGAACAAGATAAAGACCGAGAAAATAAAGAGGAAGAAAAAGAAAATAAGGAGCAAGAACAGAATCAAGAAAACAAAGAGCAACAAGAAGAAAAGAAGGAAAGTAAGCCAGAGGAAAAGAAAGAAGAAATGAGCAAGGAAACGGCAGAAAAAATGTTAGAAGCAATACAACAACAAGAGAAAGAGTTGCAGGAAGAATTACAGAAGAAAAAAGTAAAAGGAAAAAGAGTAAAAGTATTAAAGGACTGGTAAATTGAAAAAATTAAGCATCATATTATTCTTGTTTTGCAGTGCTTTATTACAAGCGCAGCAACTAAAAGTGTCAGCTGACAAAAACCCTGCTATAGTTGGAGAGCAAATCCTTATTCAATATAAAATTAACACAAAAGGACAGAATTTTAAATCCCCAAACTTTAAAGGATTAAAAGTATTGAGTGGCCCTAACCCTTCCACACAAAGTAGTTATAGTTTTGTTAACGGAAAAAGTCAAAACACTAGCTCTACTACTTACACCTACTATATAAAAGCAGTAAAATCTGGTACATATACCATAAGCCCAGCGAGCATTACCGTTAAAGGAAAAAAGATACAAAGTAAGGCATACGCACTAAAAGTGGTAAAGGGAAGTGAAAAAAATAAAGCCCAACAACAAGTGCTAGCCGACAACTTATTTATTAAAGTTGAGGTAAGTAAAAGAAACATTGTAGTTGGAGAACAAATTTTAGTCAGCTATAAATTATTTACTAGAATTGACTTGCACAATACTGAGCTATCTTCACTGCCAGCTTTAAACGGATTTTGGGCAAAGGATTTGGAAGCGTCAAGTCGTTTTAAACGAGATGTTATTGATGGTATTGCTTATAATGTTGCAACCATAAAAAAATCGGTACTTACTGCACAAAAATCAGGCGAACTAGTTATTGACCCTATGGAACTCAAGTGCAGTATCCGTATTCAAAAGAAGAAAAATAATCGCGATCCTTTTGCTAACTTCTTTGGTGGTAGCCAAAACCTTCAAGAAGAATTTATCAGTTCGAAACCCATTACCATTAAAGTAGCTGAATTATCCAATCCACCCGCTAATTTTAAAGGTGCAGTTGGAAACATGAAAATCAAATCATCAGTTGACAATACTACTATAAATGCCAATGATGCTATTACCTACAAGTTAACGATTACAGGTACAGGAAACATAGAATTAATAGAACCTTTAGCCATTCTATTTCCTGAAGATTTTGAAGTGTATGACCCGAAAATTACCGACAGAATATTTGAAGGAGGAAGAAAAAGAAGCGTTAAAACTTTTGAATATCTGTTAATCCCAAGATATAAAGGGAATTATAGCATTCCTTCGACAAGCCTTATAATTTACAATACAAAAAAGAAAAAATACGAAACTAAAAAAACGAGCAAGCACACATTAACAATATTAGCAAGCAAAAACAATGAACAAGAATCAGGAATAGTCAACAAGCAACAAGTTAGAACAGAGCAGAAAGACATCCTTTATATTTTTACAGAAAGTAACCTGCAAGTAATAAAAGAAAGAATAATACACCCAAAACTTTTTTACACCCTTTTGTTATTGCCAATATTTTTAATTATCTTTTTATGGATTTATAATAAAATAGTTAGCAAAACTGACACATCAGGTAGTGAATGGAAAAATAGAAAAGCAAACAAAATAGCGCTAAAAAAACTAAACACTGCTCAAATATGTATAAATTCTAACGATTTTGATGGATTTTTTGAAGAAATAGAAAAATCGCTTTGGGGTTATTTTGCTGATAAATTCAAAGTTGAAAGCGCTGATTTATCCAAAGAAACGGTAAGTACTTATTTCAAATCTTCAGCTATTGACAATACTATTGAAAGCAAGTTTATTACACTGCTAGATGAATGTGAATTTGCACGCTATGCACCTGAAAGCAATAAAAATGCACAAATGGACACTGTACTTACTAAAGCAAAAAATATAATTATTGAAGTTGAAACTGCCCTAAAATGAAAAGATTAACTTTTATCCTAAGCTTATTTATTTGCTCACAATCTTTTGCGAGTGAGCAGGTGTTTGAACAAGGAAATAAAGAATATACAAATGAGAATTACTCAGTAGCTATCTCACTTTACGACAGCATACTAACATCAGGAAAGGAAAGTAGTGAGCTATACTACAATTTAGGAAATTGTCATTACAAAAATAACGACTGGGCTAATGCAATTTGGCATTATGAAAAAAGCTTACAACTTAACAATAATGAAAAAACAATACATAATTTGGAGCTATCAAAGCTTAAGATTATTGATCGCATTGAACCCCTACCTCA
>CATEYX010000089.1 GCA_949511925.1 Cryomorphaceae bacterium
AAATGAGCTAAAGGAGCTAAATCACCTGAAGCCCCTAAACTACCTTGCTGGAAAATTACTGGGAGAATATTTTTATTGAACATTTCAATAAGGCGTTCAACAGTTTCTAATTGCACTCCAGAATGTCCGTATGATAAGGATTGAACTTTTAACAAGAGCATAATTTTAACTATCTCATCAGGCACTTTATCACCAGTACCACAAGCATGAGAAAGCACCAAATTAGTTTGTAGTTTACCTAAATCATCATTGCTTATTTTGTGATTGCAAAGTGAACCAAAGCCAGTGTTTATCCCATAAATAGGTGCATCTGAGTGCTCCATTTTCTTGTCCAGATAATCTCGGCAAGCCTTAATTTTTTGTTTTGCTTTTGTGCTTAAGGCTAATTGTTTGTCCTCTGCAATAATTTCAGCAATAACTGAAATACTTAGCATTTGTTCTCCAACTTTATAAATACTCATCTAGGATAACTGTTTTATTAAATCAGTAATGTTCAAATTACTTTGCTCACCACTTTCCATGTTTTTAATCGATAATATTCCCGATTCCATTTCATCCTCACCCACCATTATTACAAACTGAACCCCTTTATTGTTAGCATAGGTCATTTGCTTTTTCATTTTAGCGCTAGTAGGATATAATTCTGAACTAATTCCTGCAGCACGCAATTGTTTTAATAAAGGCAAGCAAAAAGCAGCCTCATCATCTCCAAAGTTGGCAAACATTACCTTAGTACTTACATCAATATTATTAGGAAATAAAGCGAGCTCTTCCATTACTAGATAGATTCTATCAATTCCAAATGAGACTCCAACTCCTGAAACATCTTTTAATCCAAAATTAGAAGTTAAATCATCATACCTACCACCACCACCAATTGAGCCAATTTGCACATCATTGGCTTTCACTTCCAAAATGCAACCTGTGTAGTAATTAAGCCCTCTAGCTAGTGTAATGTCAAAAACTAAGTTAGCGGATTGTAATCCTAATTTAGTAACAATATCAATTACAAACTTTAATTCTTCTAATCCTTTTTTACCTATTAATGAATTTTCTAAAAGAGAAAATAAATCTCCAACATTTTTGGTATTTAAAAAAGTATCTAAAATAGAAAGAGCTTCCTTTTTCACACCCTTGCTTTCCATTTCTTCTTTTACCTTACCAATACCAATTTTATCCAATTTATCTAAAGCAATTACTATCTGATCAAATAAATCAGTTGCCCCCATCAGCTCAACCATTCCACTAAGTACCTTTCGGTTATTGATGCAAATATCTACATTAGGAATATTTAATTTTGTAAACACATCATCATATAATTGCACCAATTCCACTTCACAAAGCAAAGATTCAGTACCAATTACATCAGCATCACATTGGTAAAACTCACGATACCTGCCTTTTTGGGGCCTATCTGCACGCCAAACATTTTGCATTTGGTAACGCTTAAAGGGAAAAGTAATTTCATTTCTATTTTGTACCACAAAGCGAGCAAAAGGTACTGTTAAATCAAAACGCAATGCCTTTTCAACTATTTGTTTAGTTAATGATTTTGAATCAGTATTCTCATCCAAATTAGCTTTAGATAAGTAATCTCCTGAGTTCAATACTTTAAAAATCAAACGATCGCCTTCATCACCATATTTGCCTGTTAAAGTTTTAACATTCTCCATTGCAGGCGTTTCAATCGGAGCATAGCCATAGCATTCAAAAGCTGATTTTACAGTTTCAAAAATGTAATTCCTTCTGAACATTACTTCAGATGTGAAATCACGCATTCCTTTTGGTATTGATGGTTTTGTATTACTCATAATTGTTTGCAAATATCGTAAAATATAATAGATAAATTTCATTAGATTTGGTCCGAAAATTATGAAACAATTATTTACACTATTCCTTCTAGTATTTCTTTCTTGCAATATGAATAATTCCAATACTGTTAATACTATAAATCA
>CATEYX010000090.1 GCA_949511925.1 Cryomorphaceae bacterium
GTGCATGATGATGTAATTGATGAAGCTAATTTCAGAAGAGGATTCTTTTCTATAAACTCAATATGGAAAAATAAAATTGCTGTACTTGTTGGAGATTTTTTACTAAGTAGAGGTCTATTATTAGCGGTGAAAAATGAGGAATATGAACTCTTAAAAATAATGAGTACTGCCGTTCAGGATATGAGTGAAGGGGAACTTTTACAAATTGAAAAAGCACGTAAACTTGACATTACTGAAGACGTATATTTTGATATTATTCGTCAGAAGACAGCTTCCTTAATTGCAGCTTGTTGTGCTAGTGGAGCTAACTCTGTAGGACAAAATAAGGAGGTAGTTGAAAAGATGCGCTTGTTTGGTGAAAAAGCAGGGATAGCTTTTCAGATAAAAGATGATTTATTCGACTATACACAAAGCACCTTAATAGGAAAGCCTACTGGAATTGATATTCGAGAACAGAAAATGACATTACCTTTAATTTACACTTTAAATACTGTAGATAAAAAACTCAAAAACTACATTATCAATATCATAAAAAATCATCATAAAGATGATAAAAAAGTAGCTGAGGTTATAGCGCTTGTAAAAGAAAATGGAGGGCTTGAGTATGCTAAAAAAAGAATGCAGGAATATCATAATACTGCCCTTGATTTATTAAATCCATTTGATGATAATAAGGCCAAACAATCCTTGATATTATTATTGGATTATGTTGTAAACCGCCAAAAATGATTCCAAAAGAAACCATAGACCAAATATTTGAAGCTGCCAGAGTTGAAGAAATTGTTGGTGACTTTGTATCTCTTAAAAAAAGAGGGGTTAACTATATTGGGAACTGTCCTTTTCACAATGAAAAAACACCCTCTTTTACGGTATCCCCCACCAAAGGGATTTACAAATGTTTTGGTTGCGGAAAAGGAGGAAACAGTATTAATTTTATCATGGAAATTGAGCATTACAATTATCCTGAGGCATTAAAGTTTGTTGCCAAAAAATATAATATTGAAATTGAGGAAGAAGAAATGACCTCAGAGCAAGTAGAACGAGCAAATGAAAAAGATAGTTTATTTATTGTTTCAAATTACGCAAAGGAATACTTTCAGGATGTTCTCTGGAATACAGAAGAAGGAAAATCAGTAGGACTTAGTTATTTTAAGGAAAGAGGATTTACTGAAGAAACAATTAAAAAATTTGAGTTAGGTTACAGTCCTAAAGCTAAAGACGCTTTTAGCAAAGCTGCCATTAAAAAAGCATATGACAAAGAGATCCTTGTCTCCTCAGGTTTATCCTTAATTAATGAAAGTTCGGACCAAATAGTTGATCGGTTCAAAGAGAGAACGATGTTTCCTATTCAATCCTATTCAGGGCGGACTTTAGGTTTTGGAGGAAGAGCGTTTAACCCCAATGCAAAAGCAAAATATTTAAACTCACCAGAAACTTTAATATACCATAAAAGTAAAGTATTATACGGCCTTAATTATTCCAAAAATGCGATTGGAAAAGAAGGAGTTTGCTACATAGTTGAAGGGTATACGGATGTAATTTCCATGCATCAAAATGGAATAGAGAATGTAGTTTCGGCCTCAGGAACGGCTCTTACTTTGGAACAGATTAAACTCATTAATCGCTTAGCCAATAATGTAGTTCTGCTTTTTGATGGAGATAATGCAGGAATAAAAGCTACCTACAAATCAATCAATATGATTTTAAAGGAAGGAATGAATGTAAAGATTGCAGCATTCCCTGAAGGAGAAGATCCTGATTCTTTTTCCAAGAAATTATCAACTGACGATTTTAAAGAATTCTTAACTAATGAGGCAGTTGATTTTATTGATTACAAAATCAAAATATCTGATTTAAATACTATTGAAGATCCTACAAAAATTACAAATATAAAAAGAGATATTATTGAATCCATATCTTGTATTCCTGATAGTTTAAATCGTTCGCAATATTGTAAAACGTTTAGCAAGAAACTAGATATTGCTGAAAATGTACTATTAAGTGAAGTTGCAAAAGCCAGAGCTAATATTGGTTCTTTTGAACAAGTAGGAATTAGAAATACGATAAGTGAACAACCCGCGAAAAAATCAAAAGAAAAGCTAAGTTCAGAGGGGAAATTAATGAAGTTAGAGGAAGAGATTTTGCGCATATTAATAAATTATGGGAATGAAACTTTCACTACAGAAGATGATGAACAAGAGTGTGTAGCTGCGCTAATTTTTAGTGACCTTGATGCTGACAATATCATATTTACCAATCCCGGTTTTCATGCAATGTACTCTGAAATCATAAGCGTGATTGAAGAAAAAGGAATTATTGATTTACAGCATTTTATTAATCATCAAAACCAAGAAATTAGCCAAAAGGCAATAGATCTTATTAGCAATAAGCATAGCATCAGTAATAATTGGGTGGATAGACATAAAATCTATACAGGTAGGGAAGATGAAAAAATACGTAAAACGACTGAAAAAGCTATTTTATCGCTTAA
>CATEYX010000091.1 GCA_949511925.1 Cryomorphaceae bacterium
AAAATTTTAAAGTATTGTAATTTAAAAAAAATTCCGGTAACTCCTTGTGGTGCTCGTACTGGTTTAAGTGGCGGTTCTTTACCTGTTTTTGGAGGAGTTGCTTTAAGTGTTGAACGTTTAAATTCTATTCTTGAAATAGACGAGAGAAACCTTCAAGCAACAGTTCAGCCTGGATTAATTAATCAAGTATTTAGAGATGCAGTAGAATCGAAAGGACTTTTTTATCCACCTGATCCAGCCAGTAAAGGAAGTTGTTCTCTAGGCGGAAATCTGGCAGAAAATGCTGGTGGACCTAAGGCTGTGAAGTATGGAGTAACTAAGGATTATGTACTAAACTTAGAAGTAGTATTGCCAACTGGTGAAATTATTTGGACAGGGGCCAACGTGCTAAAGAATGCTACTGGTTATGATTTAACAGCCTTAATGATAGGTAGTGAAGGAACGCTTGGTGTTATTACTACAATTGTTTTTCGTTTGATTCCTTTGCCAACAAAAGATATTACTTTGTTTGTTCCGTTTATTTCAGTTGAAAAAGCATGTGAGGCAGTATCAGCTGTTTTTCGTGCAGGTATTATTCCTTCAGCTTTGGAATTTATTGAGCGTGATGCTATTGATTGGACTTTAAAATATACTGATGTCAAACTTCAAATCACTGAAGATGTAGAAGCGCACCTTTTGGTTGAAGTGGATGGAAATGATATGGATGTTTTATATAAGGAATGTGAGCGCATCTTTGAAGTAATGCAAGAGTTTGAATGTGGGGAGATTCTTCTAGCTGATAGTGAAAGTCAAAAAAATCAATTATGGCAATTAAGACGAGCGATAGGAGAAGCAGTAAAATCTAATTCTATTTACAAAGAAGAAGATACTGTAGTGCCAAGAGCAGAGTTATCAAAACTTTTAAAGGGGGTCAAAGCCATTGGAAAGCAATATGGCTTTCAGTCCGTTTGCTATGGTCATGCTGGTGATGGAAACTTACACGTCAATATCATAAAAGGGGAGATGAATGATGAAGATTGGAATACGAAACTCACATTAGGAATCAGAGAGATATTTGAATTAACTAAAAGCTTAGGAGGTACCTTAAGTGGCGAACATGGTATTGGTTTTGTTCAGAAAGACTATATGGATATTGTCTTTTCTGAAAAAGCATTGGTCTTGCAAAAAGGAATTAAAAACTTATTTGATCCTTATGGGATTTTGAACCCTGGAAAAATCCTGAAATAAAGGAACAAACTCTATTTATTGCTGAAAATATTCTTGAGCTGAGAGGTTAATGCTTAAAACACAAAGCAGGACTAGAGTTATTTTTTTCAATTCGTAAATATATTTATTTTATTGGCAATTCTCACAAGTAAGCCCATCTGCCTCCATTTTCCAGTAATGCCCAAGCATATCATAATCCCACATGTTTTGCGTATTTTTTATATCATGAATCAAATCTTCCATACTATGGTCTAAATAAATGATTTTACCAACAGGAATTTCTAGTGTTAAATCTAATTCTTGCATACGCCATTTTTGTTCCGAGATAGAGAAAAAGTCATCAAATATTACATCTGTATCTTCAAGTGTAAAATTAAAATTGACTCCTTCTGCATTTCTTTTTGCCGTTTGTTTGTTTTTCCCAAAAGCGGTAGCTTCTTTTATTAAATTAATAGCTGAACCTTTGCTTTGTATGATGTCTAATCGCATGCCAATGCCAATTAATTCTTCCTCAAAAGGACTTACTTTAAAGCCTTTAGCATCAAATGCATTGTCAAAACTTCTTTCAATATCATTCATGCTTAAGTAAAGTGTATCTTTATTATAATCAATAATTTCTATAGTTGTATTTTTTGCTTCTTTACTGAAACCTCTGGCAATATTGATTCCTGAACTACCTAATAATATCCATGATACTAACCATAAACAAAGTAATCCAACTTTATAATTAGAGTGTATTGTTGTATTATTTATTAGTTTTAGTCCAAATAAAATAACAGCAATAATTGGAATTCCAATAAAAAGTATGAGTCCTGTTTTTAAGTTGTTAGGCATTGTGCCAGCTTCAAAAAGATGTTGATA
The DNA here is from genome assembly GCA_949511925.1 of Cryomorphaceae bacterium. Classification (GTDB taxonomy): domain Bacteria; phylum Bacteroidota; class Bacteroidia; order Flavobacteriales; family BACL11; genus UWMA-0277. Next base: position 2,068 of record CATEYX010000091.1, read on the forward strand.
TATTTGGTTTACTTCAAGAAAAATATGGCCATTAGAAAGTAATACAGAAGAAATAATAAATAAAAGTATTCCTCCAAATAAAACTGAAAATATTCCGAAACAACTGCCAATAAATTTAAAAATACCTACAAATAGTTGGATAAATAAATCTACACATTTGGTTATGAAAATCTGAAATTTGGAAGCAAGCATATCTTTAGTGATTTTTTTGTCAAAATCTCGTATTTTACCTTCTATAATATTCAATTCATCTTTAATATTTTTTTCAATATTATTGATGTTAACTTTTTCCCCTTTCATCTCTAATTTTTCAGCAGTAGTTTTAGCAGATGGAAGTGCAATCCACAAAATTATATATATAAAAGGTGCTGCTGGTCCAATTATAAATAATAGGAATATGAATATAATTCTACTCCAAAGTGTATTTATATTAAAATAATGAGCCAACCCACTACAAACTCCACTAATCATTCTGCCTTCCTCATCTCTGAAAACTTTTCTACTTTTGCCTTTCTTTAAATCTTCTTCTTTGTTCATGTTTTCTTGCGTGTGCTCTTGCTCAATTTCATCATCATACTGGCTAGGATTTCCCATTATTTCAGTAACCTCAGTTACATCCGTAATTGAAATGGCTTCTTTTATATTCAATCGTTCAGTAAAAAGTTCAGCAATTCTTCCTTCAATATCTTTTAATATTTCATCAGCACCTTCTTCATTTTTAAAATGATTTTTAAGTGCATTTAAGTAATTGTTCAATGTTTCGAAAGCATCTTCATTAATATGAAATATAATTCCTGCTAGGTTAATGTTAACTGTCTTATTCATCATTTTTTATTTTAGTGGTTAATCTTACTGCTTTTGCTAAATCTTTCCAGGTGCTATCTAATTCTATTAAAAATACACCTCCTTTATCTGTTAAAGAATAATACTTTCTGGGGGGGCCTGCACTGGATTCTTCCCAACGGTATTGTAATAATTCTGCATTTTTTAAGCGTGTTAGCAAAGGGTAAAGCGTGCCTTCTACTACTATCATTTTAGCTTTTTTCAGCTTTTCGATAATATCAGAAGGGTAGGCTTCTCCATTTTTTAATATGGATAGTATGCAGTATTCTAAAATCCCTTTTCGCATTTGCGATTGTGTGTTCTCAATTTTCATTTATTGTAAATTTTGATGGGACAAACATAAGTAAATATATAGTACTTTGCTTAACATAGTACTATATTTTTATTACACTAGATTAATATATGATGAAATAATGTTAAAAAATACTATTTTATTAGTAAATCGGCAATGACAAATACACCAAAAATGATGGAAGCAATACCGTTTGTAGTGAAAAATGCAAGATTAATTTTGCTTAAATCGTTATGCTTTACTAAAATATGTTGATAAATAAGTAGAGCAGTAAAAATCCAAAAACCTATCCAATAGTATAGACTGAAATCACCTAATGAGCCAGCAATACTTAGTGCTGAAAATGTAAGGAAATGTAAAAGGTTGGATAAGTTCAACGCATTCTTTGTTCCTATCAGTACTGGAATAGAATGAAGTTTCTGTTCTTTGTCAAACTCCTGATCTTGCAAGGAATAAATAATATCAAAACCACTCACCCAAAAAAGAACTGCTGCTGAAAATAGCAAAGGAACAATATCAAATACCCCTGTAACCGCTAAGTAAGCTCCAATGGGAGCAAGTGCCAAACCTAAACCTAGTACTAAGTGGCAAAGTGCCGTAAAGCGTTTGGTATAACTGTACCCTAGAATTACTAATAGAGTAATTGGCGATAGTGCCAGGCAAAGTGAATTGATTAAATAAGTTGTTGAGATAAATAGTAAGCAGTTAATAATAACAAATATTAAAGCTGAGTTGGCTTTTATACTTCCGTTTGGAATTTCCCTCACCTGTGCAGTTCTTTGGTTGGCCGCATCAATATTCCTGTCAATATAACGATTAAAGGCCATTGCTGCCGAGCGTGCAAAAATCATGCAAAGCACTACATATAAAAGGGTCATCCATTCAAATTCATTTGATTTTGTAGCTAAGAAAAAACCAATAAGTGCAAATGGCATTGCAAATATGGTATGACTGAATTTTATAAGAGAAAGATATTTTCTCATAAGCTAGGGTGTATTAATCTCAAGTGATATAGTGGAATCTTTTGTAATTAACCAATCCTTATCAAATTTATCAATATCAAGCCAAAATATTCCGTTAGGGTAGTCCTTTTCTCTAAGAAGTTTCCATTTTCCTTTAAGCGTTGCAGTAGTCTTTGAAATAAGTTTCAAATCTAAAATTTCAAATTTTAATTCTCCCATGCTGGATTTTGTTGGGTAACTGTTTTTATACCTCTCTAAGGTGTTATTCCAACCATATGTTGGTTTATGTCTTAGTGATGTGAAAATTAATTCTTCTGACTGCCAATAGCCTTTCATAAATCCATCAATATCTCCATTATTCCAACACTCCTGTTGGTTGCTTAGCATCTTCTTTATCGCATTAATATCATTAGGGTCCTGATTTATAGTATTAACAGTATTGGAATTATTCATATTGCAAGAAAGAAATACTAGAAGGAATAGTGTAAATAATTGTT
>CATEYX010000092.1 GCA_949511925.1 Cryomorphaceae bacterium
ATGTTTGCAGTTGAAAATAATAACGGAAACTATCGATATAAACTATTTTCAATTTTAGAAGATGACAAATACAATCCCAATGATCTTGGGTTTTTATATGCTAATAATGAAATTACCAATGGAATAGATTTAGGATATGAGCAGCTCACAAAAAATAAAAAATTTATCTTTAGAAAACATTACTTATTTGTTAGACATAAGACTTTGTTTACTGATAATAAATTTGTCAATTTAGAAATTGAAGCAGAAAATAAGTTTATGTTAAATAATTACCTCTTTCTTATGCTAAAAATCGTTGCAAATCCCTATGAGAAAGATGACTATTATGAAGCAAGAACAAATGACCTTAGCAATCCTGTAAAGAGATCTAAATCTATTAATATTGGAGGATATATGTCAAGCGATTATAGAAATAAATTTGCTTTAGACTTTGGAACTGGTGGAATAATAAAACCATTATACTCAGGTCTTGAATTTAGATGGAGAGTATCTCCTAGATACAGATTTAATGATAAAATTTCTGTTGTATATGTTTTATCAGTTAAAAACAGATATAATGATATTGGATATATTGATGATTTTGTTGATAATGATAATATCTCTAAGCCAATATTATCTTTAAGAAACACACACATGATAACAAATGTATTTAGAGGAAACTATATCGTAAACAATAAGATTGATTTATCTTTCAAATTAAGATACCATATAGATCAAGTACAAAATTTAAAATTTCAAACATTAAATAATAATGGTTATCTAGAGCCAACCTCAATTGAAAATACTCAAGAGAGTGAGTATAATATCAATTATACAACATGGACATCAGATCTAGCTTTAAATTGGAGGTTCGCGCCTGGCAGTCAATTAAGTCTAGTTTGGAAAAATGCTATCAATAATGAAGATAATATCTTAATAAATCATTGGTCTAATAATGTAGAAGAAACATTTAACTTAGCGCAACAAAACAGTGTTTCTTTAAAAGTTATTTATTATTTAGATTACCTTTACCTCAGAAAATGATAAAAGCGAATAACATACAATACTCATACGGAAAGCTTGAGGTTTTAAAAGGAGTAAATCTTCATATTAAAAAAGGAGAGTTTGTATCTATAACTGGAACGTCAGGAGCAGGAAAAACTACGCTATTACAATTACTAGGTACACTAGATGAAATTCAAAAAGGTTCTCTAATAATTAACAATAAAGAAGTAAATACATTAAGCCAAAAAGAGCTAGCTAGTTTTAGAAATAAGGAGATTGGTTTTGTATTTCAATTTCATAATTTATTAGTTGAATTTACAGCTTTAGAAAATGTGTGCTTACCTGCTTTTATTGGAGGAACAGATAAAAAAAAGGCAGAACAAAAAGGATTGGAGCTATTAGCATTACTTGGACTAACAGACAGAGCAAATCATAAGCCTGACGAACTATCAGGTGGAGAACAACAAAGAGTAGCAGTTGCTAGAGCATTAATCAATTCCCCCTCTATCATTTTAGCTGATGAGCCTTCAGGAAATTTAGATTCCAAAAATGCAGAAGAATTACACAATTTATTACTTAAGTTAAATAAAGAATTAGGACAAACCTTTGTTATAATTACTCACAACAAGGAGTTAGCTAATTTAGGTAGCAGAAAACTTGAAATGAAAGACGGAAAAATAATTTAATTCAAAAAATACACTATTTCTAGTAAATAGTTTAATTTTGCACTTTGATGAGATTTCAAAACCCACAACTGCTTTACTTCCTCTTTGCGATAGCAATTCCGATTCTCATTCACCTATTTAACTTTCGTAAACACAAAATAATTTACTTTAGTAGTATTCGTTTTTTAAAAGAAATTAAAGAAGATAATCGGAAAAAATCCAACTTAAAAAACTTACTGATTCTCCTTAGCAGAATACTTGCAATTAGTTGTCTAGTACTTGCTTTTGCAAAACCTTACATTCCAATTAACAGCAAAAATAAAACAACAAGTAATGTCTTTATTTATGTAGATAATTCCTTTAGTATGGATGCTGAAAGTATAGACGGAAGATTACTGTCTATTGCAAAAGAAAAGGCAAGAAGTATAAGTAAAACCTACCCTACTGAAACTAATTTTTGGATTATAAACAATGATTTTTTAGCCCAACATAATAATAGTAATAATTCTAATGAGATTGCAATCCAAATTGATGGTATTAAAACATCAGCCCATAGTAAAAGCTTAAACCAAATTGTAAATAGGCAAGCTAGCTTAAATAATGAAAACGCGCATCTATATATCATTTCTGATATGCAAATTAGCGGTTTACAAGTAGAGGAGTTAAATAATTTAGACATCAATACTTCTCTTTTCTTAATTCCGATTACTTCTAATAAAAACAATAATATCAGTATTGACAGTTGCTGGATAAATACACCTGTATTTAGTAATGATCAGGAGATTTCTGTTTATGCTACTATTACTAATCAATCCGAAAACACACTAAATGACCAAGCTGTTTTTTTAAAAATAAACAAAAAGCAAAAATCTCAACAATACATCAACTTAAAAGCAAACGAAAGTAAAATAATTAGTTTTACATTTATGCCAGAGAACACTGCAATACAAGAAGGTTTAATACAAATAAACGACCACCCAATATCCTTTGATAACAACCGATACTTCACTCTTAAAAACTCAAATAAAGTAGCTGTTCTTTGCATTAACTCCTTTGGAAATAATACTGCAATCACTACCTTATTTAGCAATGATACATCACTATTCAACTTTAAGAATACTACAGATAAAAATATAGATTTCAATGCGTTAAAACAGCAAGATATTATTTTGATTAATGAGGTTCATAAATTTAGTTCTGGACTTATTAATAGCTTAAATACTTTCACTAAAAATGGAGGGAGTATCGCTATTTTTCCACCCAAAGAAATTGACTTAACAAGCTATAATAATACTTTAAAACAATTAGGGACTGCTCCATTTTCAGAATTAAAAACTCAATCAATTTTACTCGAAAATATTAATATAAAACACCCTATTTACAAACAAGTATTTGAAGGAAAATTAGATAAAATTAACTTTCCAGAAATAAAGAAATACTACCCAATAATTTCTCAAAAAAACACGAATAGTATTGCTCTTTTGACTCAAGAAAACAAGGCAGAATTCTTATCTGTATTCGCTAAAGGAAAAGGATCAATCTATCTTTTTAATAGCCCACTTAACATCAAATTTAATAACTTTAGCAATCATGCACTATTCGTACCTACTCTACTGAACATAGCAACTTCCTCGATCAGAACTGAATCTATTTATAACACAATTAGTTCAGAGGATTATTTTATCAGTAATGCAATAAAAAATAGTAATTCCTTAATTCATCTTAAAAATGATAAGATAGATATCATTCCTACTCAAAAAACATATTTAGGAAAGCAAGTGTTTTACACTCATAATCAAGTTTCTGAAAACGGAATTTACACAGTTGAGATTGAAGAACAAATGATAGATGCAATTGCCTATAACTATACTACAACAGAAAGCAAGAGTGAAGCGCTAACAATAAGTGAATTAAAGAATTGGAAAGACAGTGTCGCTTTAGAAAACATACAAATAATTAGTGGAAATACAAAATCACTAATTGCTTCAATAAATAGTAGCCAAAAAGCAAAAGAATTATGGAAAATAGTATTAATTCTTTCACTGCTATTTTTTGCAACTGAAATACTACTTATTAAATTGATAAAATCATGAATTTACTAATTAAGTCGGCCAAAATAATTGATACTAATTCAAAGTACCATAATAAGATAATGGATATATTTATCAAGGATGGAAAGATTGAGAAAATTGCCAAGTCAATTAAATCCTGCAAGGAATCATTAGCGAATGGAACAGAAATTGAATATTCAGCCAATAATTTGCATATATCACCTGGTTGGTTCGATTTACATGCCAATTTTTCGGAACCAGGAAACGAACAAAAAGAAACATTAGAAAGTGGTAGTAAAGCAGCAGCAAAAGGAGGTTTTACTGGGGTAATGATAATGCCAAACACTACTCCAAGTCTAGATAATAAAGGAATGATCAAATTCATTCAAAATTCAACAACAGGAAATATTGTTGATATCCTACCTGCCGGTAACTTAACAAAGAAACAAGAGGGTAACGATATAGTTGAAATGCACGATATGAAAAAGGCTGGTTGCCTTGCCTTTACTGATGACAAACAATCCATCAAAAGAAATGAAGTACTCAAAATTGCCCTACTATACGCTAAGGATTGCAATGCTTTAATAATGAACTATCCTAATGAAAATAGCATAGCCAATAATGGCTATATGCATGAAGGAGCTGTAAGCACAAAACTGGGACTAAAAGGAATTCCTGCTCTGGCAGAGGAAATGATGGTGGATAGAGATATTAGCATCTGCGAATACACTAATAGTCGTTTTCATCTTAGCTACCTAAGTACAAAAGGGAGTGCTGAAAAAATGAAAAAAGCAAAATCAAAAGGATTAAATATTACTGCAGATGTTGCACTTCATAATCTCTTTTTAACAGATGAAGCTATTAATAACTTTGATACTCGCTACAAAGTAATGCCTCCTTTAAGAACTAAAAAAGATAATAAAGCATTAATAAAAGCATTAAAGGAAGGAACTATTGATGTAATAACAACTGACCATAGCCCACAAGATGACGAACATAAGAGAGTAGAGTTTGATAATGCTGCAGATGGAATAATCGGATTAGAATCAGCATTTGGACTTTTAGGAAAACACCTACTTCCTCAACTTGGATTAAGTCAGCTAATTGAAAAGATAGCGATAAATCCAAGAAAGGTACTAGGGATAAATAACGCTACATTAAAAGAAGGGAATACAGCAAACATCACTTTATTTAATCCTGATTTAGAATGGGAATTCACAAAAGAAGATATAAGATCAAAATCGAATAATACGCCATTCTTGGGAGAAAAGCTAAAAGGGAAAGCATTAGCTATCTTTAATAACGGAAAATTTAAAAAGTGTTAATCTAACATTATCCTTTTTTCTACACTACCGTCATCATACATATAGAATAAAGTTGTTTTACCTAATATCTTATCAACTTCAATTTCTCTTCCTAGTAAATCAGTAATTTTTACTAAATTTCTATCTTTTAACATACTGCCATTTTCATCAATTGAAGTGCTGACTGCTGAATCCCAAAGGTATAAATCATCAATTGCAGCCTCAACTAAACTACCTCCACTTAAGGATCCGTTTGTACTATCAGAAGCAACAAACCTTAATTTAACCTGTGTACTATTTAAGCTAATATAATCCTTAACTCTAAAAGCAAATCTTCTCCAACGTGTATCAGAAGTAAGGTTGTTTTCAATACTTTCCCAATTAACACCATCACCAGTAATAGAAACCTGCCACCAATCAGCATTAGGTTCAGCTCCTGTATTATTAGTAAACCATCTCCAATAACTGAATGCAGGATTCACATAATTTGTAACATCATATGTTGGTGAATATAAAGTAGTATGTCCACCATCAATATCATTTTCTCCTATACTTGAACTAGATGAAGTTGCATTACCTGTAAATGCACAATTAGAACCGTTTAGTGTATGCTGATAGTCTGGTTGCACCATTGTGTTTGGATCATTTGGATTAACAAATGAACCTATTGGAGTTCCAATTGTCCAGAAACCAGTTGTTGCATTATCACTTGCATCACCTGTTTGCCAAAAACCAATAGTAAAATCAAAATCTTCTTCCTCTTCTAATTCATAACCAATCATTATAAAATAAGGAACATTAGCAAAATTATTTGGTGTTTTATTTGCTGAGAAAGGAGTTATTCCAGAGCTAAAACCATAATTATCTTCTAAAGAAATATAATATGCAACAATACTACCAGCTACTTGTGATGGTATTTGTCCTATGTAGTTACTCCCAGTTTGAGTCATAGCTAAAGGCGACCAGTTAGTATCAGTATTTAATCTGTAATAGCAGTCTACTGATCCCAAAGCCCAAGGATAAGTTAACTGAATGTTTGCATTAATAGGTATGTTTGTAATAGCAATTGATGAAGCAACTGGTGTGTGAATAATGACAGCGTTAGAAATCAATGTAATGCCATGTAAAGCAAAGGCGCTTACAATTGCAATATCGTTTGGGGTTCCGTTTGTTAAATTTGCATCGTTATCATCTGCATACAACACTTCTAATAGAATATCTGTAAATATAACACCTTCGTTACCATTTGCTCCATCAGGACCGTTATCATATAAGTATTTAAATAAGTCGATTGTTTGTTGCATATCACCTAAATTCAAATATGTATCCCAAAATGCACCAGCAATAATTTCACCATCAGCATGAACTTCTCCTACTAAATCTTGGGGATAAACCTTTTTGTTAATATCAAAACGCCTTACATATCCCAAAGGATTATTCTGATAAAAACCAATACCCAAAATAGGATCCTCAGTAAGCGTAAAAGCCCAAACATCAGCAAAACCTTCATTTAATCCTCCATTTTGCATTCCAGAGCCATTATTATATCGATAACTATTAATTGCATGTCCATATTCATGATAAACTACATCAGCAATTTTACCTGTTGCTTCACAATAATCTGTACCATTAGCTGAAAGTCCTTCTTCATAAAAATTAATAGATGTACCGGCAAAAAAAGCATTACAAGTACCAAATTCATCTATATTTGTTTCTAGGGGTTGATTTAAATAACCATTAGCTGGATAATTAGGAAATATATTTAAAAAATGATCATGAATTTCATTAACAGCACGATATGCTGTTCTTTCTTGTATAGTAGAATTAGAATTATCAAATGATATAGTATTACTTGCAGAAAGTGCCGCATAAATATCAGGAGTATTTCCATTCGTCTGAACATCTGAATAGAGTCCTTCTAGTTTATACCTTATCTGCGTTCCAATACCTAAAGGAATATTTACATTTCCGAAAGCATCAGTATAATAATTAGTGCCTGTTGCTGGATTGTTTGCTTTTAAATGTTTTAGTTTTTCAACTGATGAAGGGTTATAAGGATGTGTAGTATATAATTCTCCAGAAACTGAAGAAACAGCAGGTGGAGCTTCATACATCACTTCATTTTTACGCATCAACAAAGTAGCATCCTTTGCATCCACATAGCAAGTGTAATGTGCTGGACCCTCTTCTATTCTTGTTTTAAATTTCACAACATATACTAAGTGATATTCATACTTTCCATTATTAGGGATCGGAAGAATCATTAATTTTTCTTGAATAGAAACATCCGTTATTGGCTGGTTAATTTGTTGTTGTGCAGCAGAAATTGCTGTGTTTTCATTAATTATTGGATTAATATCAATATTAATGTCATTATAAATATCAAGACCAAAAGCAATCAATTTATTATCCAAACTTAATTTAGCATATACTTTACTACTAATAACTTCAATATTATTATAAAACTGATTGAAATCAAAATTGATATACTTATCATTCTTACTATTAGTCACAAATCTTAAATCAGAAGGTAAAGTAAAAGTTGTATTTGAAAAGAAATTTAACACATCAGTATTAGAACTTCCAGTTAATTGTATAGGCTCACCAAATGCCTTATGCGGTTGTTTATTGTTTTCATCAAACATTACAAACCAATTTGGGTTATCAGTTAAAAATGCTTGCCAAACATTACCATCTCTTAGTTTTTGCTGTATAGTTACATCTAATGGTGAAGCATTGTAATAACGAATTTCATTTTCGTCAATATGCTCATGTTTTGTTGCGTATAATAGACTAGTGCTTATTGTTAAAATGATAAATAAAATTTTGCTTTTCATAATATATTTTTGTTGTTGCAAAAGTACATTTTAATTTTTTCTCATGCAAACACATTTTTTATAGTCTTACTCATTCAAAGTTACTACTTGCCCATCATAAGCCAAATTTATATGATTAGGAAGCTCATCATTCACATTATCATGTAATCCCATGTAGTGAGAAATATGAGTTAGTAAAGCTTGCTTTGGCTTTAATTCTTCCAAAAGAGCCAATGCTTGCTCCAAATTAAAATGAGATAAATGAGCTTTTTTTCTTAGGGCATCTAAAATAATCAAATCAGCACCTTTCATTTTCTCCTTCTCTTTTTCTGATATCTCACTTACATCAGTTAGATAAACAAAATTCTTTATTCTAAAACCAAAAACTGGTAACTTATAGTGCAAAACCTTAATAGGCTGAATTACAGTTCCCTCTATGTTAAAGGGTTCGTTTTTAATAACATTAATTGCTACTTTTGGTACTCCAGGGTAATTAAAACCTGAAAAGATATAAGGAAACTCCAATTTTAAAGCATCACTAGTTATATGATTACAATATATTGGCATATCTCTTTTCGATTTATAATTAAAAGCTCTAATATCATCCATTCCTGCTACATGGTCTTTATGATGGTGAGTAAATAAAATAGAATCTACCTTCATA